>JAKMGR010000006.1 GCA_022424805.1 Verrucomicrobiales bacterium | reverse complement strand
CAACACCCCTCCTTCCGGATTTCAAGCCCTCTTCAACGGAAAGGATCTGACTGGTTGGAAAGGTCTCGCCCACAAAGATGCCACAAAGCGTCGCGCGCTTGCAGGCAAAGAGCTGCAAACGGCTCAGGAGGCGGCCGACAAGGCCATGTCAGAGCACTGGAGCGTGAAGGACGGTGTCCTCACATACACTGGCAAGGGCCAGAGTCTCTGCACTTCCAAAGACTACGGGGACTTCGAGATGTATTGCGACTGGAAGATTCCAGCTGGCGCCGACAGCGGAATTTATCTTCGCGGAACCCCGCAGATTCAAATCTGGGATCCCTGGGATCCTCGTTTGAAAGAAGGCCAGACTCTCGAGGGACCTGAGGATTGGGTGGCTTCCTATCGAAACGGAAGAAATCTCGGATCAGGTGGATTGTGGAACAACAAGCGGGCCAGCAATCGCCCTCTTACCCTTGCGGACAAAAAGCCCGGCGAGTGGAACACCTTTTTCATCCGCATGGTCGGAGACAAAGTGTCCATCTGGCTGAACGAAAAACTGATTGTGGACCGCACTGAGTTGGAAAACTACTGGGATCGCGAAAGCGACCGGGATATCCCCCTCCCCCGTGCTGACCAGATCGAACTGCAGCACCACGGGAGTGAATTATTTTTCAAGAATCTGTACATTCGCGAGCTACCCTACTAGGAGAGGCTTTGCAGCGAAAGGTGACTGATTCACAGGCTCTCGGACCTCTGTTTTTAGCTTAGCAGCTCGTTGAAGCGATTCCAAATTTCATCCTGAGATGCATAGCTCGAAAACACCCGGTAAATAAATCTTATTTTTTGCACTCCAGCCCCTTTTCGCTGAATACAAAAAAGCCGGGGATTACTCCCCGGCTTTTCTGAAAACAGGTGTTTTGTGCGTGGATAAATCTACGCAAAAAGATCGAGCACCGGCTTGCCCTTGTGGGCAACAGTGAATGGACGCTTGCTCGGGCTGTAGAGCACTTGATCGAGTGGCAGTCCAAGTGCGTGAGCAATTGTCGCGTTGAAGTCCGGAATCTTAACCGGATTCTCAGCAACGTTTTCTGCGCCTTCGTCGGTGGCTCCGTAAGCAATCCCGCCTTTAATCCCGCCGCCGGCGAGAACAGAACTGAACGCTTTCGGATAGTGGTCACGGCCGGCATTCTGGTTGATGCGCGGCGTCCGTCCAAACTCGGTTGTAAGAACGACGACTGTGTCTTCCAGCTTTCCGCGTCGCTCGAGGTCTTCGAGGAGTGCTGACATAGCTTGGTCGAGAATCGCGCACTTATCAGGTGCCGCGACGAACACGTTGTTGTGCATGTCCCAACCGCCCAGGCTGACCTCAACAGAGCGAACGTCGTGCTCAATGAGTCGGCGGGCGAGTAGACATCCTTGCCCAAAAGGATCCATACCATAACGCTCACGGGTCATTTCATCCTCCTGCTTGAGGTCAAATGCTTGGAGGTCCTTGCTCTTCATGATGCGGACAGCGTCGTCATACATCGAAGTGTAAGCACGGACTTGCTTCACGTTGTAACGCTCGTGGAAATCGGCGTCGAACTTGTTAGCAAGCTCGAGACGATGATCGAACATGTCCTGGCTCATACCGCGGACTTTGGAGTTCTTTAGGCCCGAATTCGGATCGTTGATCGCGAGTGGCTCATACTCAGGCTCGAAGAAACCGCCACCACCATTGATTCGGCTGTTTCCGCCGATAAAGACAGAACCGGGAAGGTTCGTATTCATGCGGCCTTTGTATTTTAATGCCCAGGCTCCGATTCCGGGGTGGCGAATCGTCGCCCGCTGCTCGTAGCTGGTATGCATGAGGTAGTTACCCTGATCGTGAGCCCCTGCCGTAGAGGTCAGAGAGCGAATGATCGCTAACTTGTCCGCCTGATTTGCGAGCGAGGGCAGATACTCTGAGATGCGAATGCCATCAACATTCGTATTGATCGTTTTGGTCTGACCCTGGTTCTCGTGATCCGGCTTCGTATCAAATGTATCGAGATGAGTCATTCCTCCACCCATGTAGAGGTAAATCACATGCTTGGCAGCACCAGCGCGAGCCGGTATACTCAAGTTGGGTCCTAGCGCGGCTTGTGACCGGCTCGTGAGTCCGAGGGCTCCTACGCCAAGAAAAGTCTTGGCTGTTCCCTCCATGAAGCGGCGGCGGCTCCATTCATCTGATTGATTCAGGGTGTTCATAATGGGTGGTGGTTAGGTTGGTAAAGTTTCGTGCAAAAAGGACTATTGGACAAAGATAAATTGCTGCGTGTTGAGCAGTGCCCAGACGATGCTCTCGTAACCGTCATCTCCGTTTTCTTCGATTTCGCCGAGAGCGATTTTCAATTCCTCTTCGGTTGGCTGGCGAGTCAGCATAGCCTGGAAGATCATCCGAATCT
>JAKMGR010000708.1 GCA_022424805.1 Verrucomicrobiales bacterium | reverse complement strand
CCTCGTGAGTATGCCGAAAAGTTTGATGAAAACGACATGCCCGGCCCGCATTTTCAGCCATCGGACATCAAAGCGCAAAGCAAACTGGAAGGCGCCGATTTTCAAACCAAGTCGCGAGACCCGGCCGAGTTCGACGGCAAACGTATTCAGGCTGACTACTACGCGATGATCGCCCTGATCGACGACCAGTTCGCTCGACTTCTTGAAGCGTTGGAGGAATCCGGACAGGCCGAAAATACAGTCGTCATCTTTACCAGTGACCACGGTGAGACTCTTGGCGACAATGGCATGCTCTACAAAGGCTGCCGCTTCTACGAGGGCTTGACGCGAGTTCCGTTGATTTTTCACGCCCCCGGGCAGATCAAAGCGGGGCAGCAATGCGATGGACTCACCGAGTTACTCGACCTATCCGCTTCCATTCTTGACCTGGCAGGCTTGGAAATACCCGACGAACACCAGGGGCACTCTTTGGTTCCATGGCTCACCGGAGAAAAGCCTTCTCACGAATCACCTCGTGAGTTTGTCCGCTGCGAATATTTCGATGCCCTCGCCGCCGAGTTTACCGGTGGAAATGGGACCTTCGCCACAATGCATCGAACGGACCGCCATAAACTTGTCCTCTATCACAGCCTCGACAAAGGCGAGCTTTTCGATCTCGAGACCGACCCGTGGGAGCATGACAACCTGTGGGACAAACCGGAAGCAGCGGAGTTGAAAAACGAACTGATCCTGCAGAGTTTTCACGCCCACGTGAATCTCACCACCGATATCGGTTCTGATAGAATTGCACCGATGTAGACTCAAGTAGCGAAAACCGGGAGAGCCCAATCCCTGCGGCGGGAATCACTTGCACGCGAACCAAACAACGCGAATCTTTCTCCAATGAAGCTCGGATTTTCCATCTTTCTCCTGCTCGCAATCAGTCTGACGGGTTGTCAAACGATGTCGCGACAGGAAAAGCGGATCGAAAAAAATCCGGCTCTCTACGACCGGCTTAGCAGCGCTGATCGGGAGCGAGTTCTGCGCGGAGAAGTCACCGAAGGAATGTCCCGCGACGCTGTTTTCCTTTCATGGGATCGACCCGATGCCGTTCGCGCAGGCAGTCGTGAGGGAAAAGGCAAAGAGACCTGGCTCTACTTTGGAACGCGCCCCGTGCAGACGACACACTTCTCGATGGGAACCGGAGGATACCACCATTTCTACAATCACTTCGGCTGCCATCCGACCTACGGATACGGTTTTGGTCAAACCGTCGATTACATTCCCGAAGTGGATCGCTCTGTCGAATTCGTCAACGATCGGGTCGTTGCCTGGGAGCGCCGTCGTTGAAGTAGTATGGAAGACCGATTCGGCCATCACATTTCCTACCTTCGCGTCTCGATCACGGATCGCTGTAACGAGCGTTGCCAGTATTGCATGCCCTACGAGGAGCAGGACTGGCTGGATCGTTCCAACGTTCTTTCCTACGAAGAACTTCTGCGGGTGATCCGCGTCGGTGCTGGCCTCGGAGTCTCCAAAGTCCGAATCACTGGCGGCGAGCCTTTGACCCGGAGAAACGTTCTCTGGTTCTTCGAGCAACTCCAGGCGATTGAGAAAATCGAAGACATCGGCATTTCCACTAACGGAACCCTGCTCGCCCGCGCCACCGAAGACGGGATCACAACCGCACAAGCCCTGAAAAACGCCGGGGTCAGAACAGTGAACATTTCCCTCGATACTCTCGACCCTGCGGAATATGCCAAGGCCACGGGGCGCGATTACTTCGATCGAGCTATCGAAGGAATTGATGCCGCTCGCGAAGCAGGATTTGAAAAAATCAAAATCAACTCCGTACTGATGCGGCACCGGAACGAGCATGAACTCTGGGATCTGGTCGAATTTGCACGCGAACGGGACCTCTTGCTCCGCTTTATTGAGTTAATGCCGGTAAGCACGACCGAAGTGCTGACCGAAGAGAACTTCCTTCCTGCCGGAGAAGCAAAAAAACTGCTCGAATTTCGCCTCGGAAAATTTGAAGCGCGACCTAACATTCGCACCAATGGACCGGCTAGCTACTACGAGATCCCCGGAACTGGTCAGATCATCGGCTTTATCGGTGCGATGACTAATTTGCATTTCTGCGAGACCTGCAACAAGCTACGTCTCACCTGCGAAGGCAAGTTACGCCCTTGTCTCGGAAGCCACCATGAATTCGACATGCGTGAAGTCTTGCGAGACACGAGTATGACAGATGAAGACGTCGCCAAGTTTTTTCTCGACGTCGTGGATCGCAAACCCGAGCAACACGAGTTTCGAGAAAACTATCAGCCTGGTCGTCGAATGGTCGCGATCGGCGGGTAGTGCGCTTCGCGCGAACGTTCAACTTGGAACGCTCAACGTTCAGATATTTCCGACAGAACCCAAATCAAACACTTGAACATTCAAAGTTCGACGTTCAGCGTTCAGCCTTGCCGTCACCGGCTGAGCTGTATTCCGCCCAGTTCTCGTCCAGTTTTGCCGTCTCCATTTCGCCGTCGTAAACCACATACCTATATCTCGATACATAGGCTTTGCCCGCTGTGATCTGAAACGGTTCTTCCACCATGGGTGCAAAAACGAAGTACGGTTTGTTGGGGTGAAGACGGACCCATTGAGGAAAACGAAAATTCTGGGGATGTGCCAGGATCGCTATCCCTGCTTTCCTCTCGTCGATGAATCCCTCCATCGACACCCATTTCGGACGGCTGTGATTTCCTTCGATTCGCCCCAGACCACTGCTGGTCAGCATCCTTGCGGGAGGGGCCGCCTCTTTGTCAGGATTAAGCCACTGATCATTCCCCCGGAATGCCATCCCGCCGTAATGATATTTCTCAATCGTCAGAGGTTTCTCTCCGATCAGCCATTGTGCTGACTCGATGTCGAAAACGAAACGATCCTCCCCGGCATCGTGGGTAGTGATTTTCCAAGTTTCCCTCAAGACCGGTTTCGGACCACCCGGAGCCGTGATATCTTCCCACAACTGCTCCACGATGATCTGGCACTTTTCTCTCCCACTGTGTGATCCCTTTCTGTGCTTTTTTGAAAATGATACACGACCTGCCTCGAGCTTCTGATTCCAGAATTCCGTTTTTCGCCCTTCGAATTTCGTTTTTGTCCAAGCAAAAAACAAACCATGTTGGTGCTTGTGATCATCAGCAAAGTCACCCGAAACCTCTTTTCCCGAAGGCGAGTAGACCGGATGAATGTAGCCAGAGCGAGTGAAATGCGGCTCGTGATTTGCCGCCTCCTCCGTTGGCTTTTTATTGTATTGAAAGATCGGCTTTTCGCCCCGCATTGCGACGATCCTTGCCTCGTCTTCCACATAGTGCATCAGAGGCTTTTCTTCCTCCGCCGCTACGATATGGGCAGACCAAACCAACAAACTCAAAACAATCGCTCGTTTCATCATATCCTTTTCCCTTTCAATTTTTACATTTTACCGCTTTGTTAGAAAGCCTTTTTATGAGCGATCTCACCCACATCCGCGAAGACGGCTCTGCCGCCATGGTCGACGTCTCCGAAAAACCGGTGGTTCGTCGCGAGGCCACCGCTGAGGGATTCATCCGCTTGCAGACAGTTACCCTCGCCGCAATTACCGAAGGCGATATTTCCAAGGGAGACGTACTTGCCGTTGCGCGAATCGCAGGGATTCAGGCCGCTAAAAAAACCGCGGACCTGATCCCCCTCTGTCATCAACTCCCCCTTTCTAAAGTAGCGGTAGATTTTGAATCCACCGAATCCGGCATCCGCATTCGAGCCACCGTCCGCACCGACGCCAAAACCGGAGTCGAAATGGAGGCACTCACCGCAGTCAGTATCGCAGCTCTGACGATCTACGACATGTGCAAAGCGATCGATAAGGAGATGGAGATTGAATCGATCCACCTCGTCGAAAAAATAAAATCCACGAACTAGCGGTCAGCACAAAAAACGGTAGTTTGGGAGGCAGTCCAGACTTAAGCTTCGGCAGCTTCTTGAGAAGCTCCTCCGGCTTTTGAAATGAGGCGGAAACGGGAATATTAGAGAGCCCTACTCCCGTGCTTCCCGTGCTTCCCGTGCTTCCCGTGCTTCCCGTGAAACGAAAGTCCAGCCTCTCCAACACATCGTGCAGATCTTTTCTTTCGCCCACCAGTTCCCCCTCCTTGCCATAGATCCGAGCCCAAATTCCGCCGAAGCGATCCTTGGCACGATCCGTTGAGATGCCCGTCGTTACATTTCCGAGGATGCCAATTCCAAAAGTTGTGTTGGTCGCCTTGGTGCGAACGAAAGTCGCTGCTTCCGTGCTGATGGATATCCTGCCAGAAGCAGGACCTACTTCGATCGTTTGGGATCCTGAGTGATCCACGACTTGATTCCAGGCATCGATCACATAGGCGACATACGACGAATGGAGCACGCGGGCATCGACATGAAAAGATTCGACAATTAAGCGCTCGGCCACTGCGCTGACTTGCCCCTTGCGATCTAGCAACACATTCGCACCATTCACGCCAAGCAATTTCGTCTCCACCTGGCACCCGTCAACAGACGGGCCTCGAGAACAATGGGAAGAGCGAGAATTCCGATGAGGATCAATCGAAGCATCTGTCTCATTCCTGTTTGATTCCTGAATAATAAACTCAATCGCAGGCCACCGCGGTCTGACTCGACGAACCAAGGCCGTCTATGCCCAACTCAACAACATCTCCAGGCTTCATGTATTGGGGAGGGTCAAATCCCATACCAACGCCCGGAGGAGTTCCTGTGGAAACGACATCACCAGGTTCGAGAGTCATGAACTGGCTGAGATAACTCACGAGGTGAGCAATACCAAAGATCAGCTTGTTTGAGTTTCCGTCTTGCTTCGTTTCACCGTTCACCTTTAGCCACATGCCAAGATTTTCTGGATCTTTGATCTCATCGGAAGTTGCGACGAAAGGGCCGAGTGGAGCGAAGGTATCACAGCTCTTGCCTTTGACCCACTGCCCACCGCGCTCAATCTGAAACTCGCGTTCGCTGTAGTCGTTGTGCAGCACGTAGCCCACAACGTAGTCGAGAGCTTCCTCTTCGGTGACGTAGCTCGCTTTCTTTCCGACCACGAATGCCAGTTCTACTTCCCAGTCGGTCTTCTGGCTATTCCGCGGGATCACCACATTATCATTCGGACCCACGATAGCGCTGGTCGCCTTGAAAAACACGATAGGCTCATCAGGAACTGGCATTCCAGCTTCGGCCGCATGATCAGAAAAATTCAGTCCGATGCAGATCAGTTTCCCAGGACGAGCAACGGCAGAACCCAAGCGAGTATCATCTGAAATCACCGGGGCCGACTCCGCATTTGCTCCGACCCATTCCTGCAATCGATCCAGATTCCCGGGATCGGCAAAAAAGTCGTGATTCCAATCCATCCCGAAGCCAGAGGCATCGATGCGGGTTCCATTGTCGAGTTGCAGACCGGGCTTTTCCAATCCGACGTCACCAAAGCGAAGCAATTTCATGGCCACGACGGTATCGACCAGATCGCGTTTCGTCAACTAGCGGAGCAAGGGAAAAGCTCCCGATCAGCGCTGCGAAAGCTTTGGCTGGCTCGAGCCCGTCGACTTCACGGGAATCGCTTGCCAGAGTTCCGGAGAAAAGCAGTCCTTACGGAACATGTCTGGTAGGGCCGAAGAGAAATACAGATTCTCGCGATCAAAGAGCTGTTCCGGCTGGTAGAAATCTGCAGCCTCGGCGAGATCGACCAGGCTCTCAGCCGAGATTTCCTGCTGAAAAGTGGATTCGAGCACATATTGCTTATCTCCCACCCGGACGACAACCCAGGCATGCTGCCCGATGTTCCCGTTCCAACCGATCGCGACTCGTGCGTCGAATCCGGCAGAAATCAACACGTCCGCCAGCAGGATCGATGTATCCTCACAATCACCGGCACGCTCCGCCCACGTTTCGCTGGATGATTTCCAAACCTCACGAGCCTCGGAGTATTCCTGATCCAGTTCATATTCGCAGCGTTCGGCAATCCGGCTCCAGAGACTCACAATGCGCCCTTCTGGGCTTTGCAGTTCTTTCACGGCATCGTCTTTAGGTAACTGAAAATCCTCGAAGAAGTCACTGGCTCTTCGGATCCGGCCCGATGTGTCGCTGGCAAGCACATCAAACGGGCGATCGCAGTAGGGACAGGAAAGAATCAAAGTACGAGACTCCTTTTCCACTTCCAGAGCATGCACCTCGTCGCAGTGAGGGCAGCGGTTGAAAAACTTCCCGCCAACGCGATTTGCTGCGCCGAGAGAGAACTGAGAGATGCGACGAGACATCACACCGAGAGCGCCAATCGTCCGACCCGATGTGAACACCACCGTGTTAATTACATTGAACTCCGAACTGACAACTGCGTCCCAAGCCCCAATCTTGGACAGCAAATCTTCTCGGCTATCCGAGGTAACGAGATTGGCCGCCAGATATTGCGCGCCGGGAAACGTTCCCTGCAAATCATCAAATACGCGCTGGAGATCGATCTCCGTCGGGTCGGAATGACTGTCGACAAACTGCGTCAAGCGCCCCTGAATCTCTTCATC
>JAKMGR010000688.1 GCA_022424805.1 Verrucomicrobiales bacterium | reverse complement strand
GTGGAACCCAGCTGCGGAAAATCAGGCAACGGACCGTGCCTATCGAATCGGGCAGGACAAACCGGTCTTCGTCCATAAGTTGATTTGCCGAAATACGGTCGAGGAGAGGATACGGCAAATGCAGGAGAAGAAAGATGATCTCGCTGGTGATTTGCTTTCGGGCGCGACATCGCAATTGAATTTGACAGCGGAAAACATGGCGGGGCTGCTGGGTGCAGCGGAAGAGGTGCCCGAATAACGCCACGATCGCTCCTTCCTTTGCTCGCCCCTGACTGGTAAAACAAGGGATGGATCCAACTCGCCGTCGATTTCTACAAACGTCCACTGGAGTTCCTGCTGCGCTCGCAGCGGTGTCGGGAGCTCAGGGTAATTTAGCCACCGTTCCCAATCCGATTCCTGCGGAAAATACCAATCCGGGCTCGAACGATTGGCAACTGACGCGGGTGAGGCTCGATCAGAGAGCCGGGTTTCGTGCGCCTGATGTCGAAGGGTATTGTTCGCGACAATCCTTATATGCAGGAGAAAAACTCGACATTTTCGTGAGCACGAAAATCGAGTCGGAAGTGACGATCGAGATATTCCGAACCGGATACTATGGTGGAAAGGGCGCTCGCCTCATGAAAACCCTGGGACCATTTCCGAGCAAGTCCCAGCCTGTTCCGGCACTGAAGCGTGGTGATCGCCACCTTGTCGAATGTGAGTGGAAGGTAACGGCCCGTCTGGAGATCCCTGAGAACTGGACTAGTGGTGTTTATCTTGGCCGTCTTGGGACACCTGACGAGACGGGTCAAGGATACTGGCAGAGCTATGTCGTTTTCATCGTGAAAGATGATCGTCCCGCAGACATTTGCCTGCAGTGTTCCGACAACACCTGGCAGGCATACAATCGCTGGCCGACAAAATATTCGGTCTATACCCATCCGAAGGGGAATCAGGGGCCGTGGGCTGATGTCAGCTTCGATCGACCCTACGGAAAGTATGCGCAGATTTATGAGAACCCGATGTCGATTGGTTCGGGCGAATGGCTTTGCTTTGAATTCCCTTTTGCCTACTGGCTGGAGAAAGAGGGCTACGATGTCAGTTATTGCTCGAATGCGGACATGATCGATCCCGAGTATGCGAAGCCGGGACGGTTCAAGGCATTTCTCAGTAATGGTCACGACGAATACTGGGATATCCGAGCCTACGAAAATGCTGAGAAACTGCGCGACTCAGGAACGAGCCTTCTTTTCTTCTCCGGTAATTCCGTTTGCTGGGTCACTCCCATGACGCCGAGCACCGATGGGCGCGAGAACAGGATCATGTTTCGCGGAGGCCCCTACGGTGGAGACTACAAGTATGCCGTGGCTCGAGAACGCGACGAAGGCCCCTTTCCCCATCGAGGTCCTGACGAAGGCTACCTGATGGGTTCGCGTAATGTTGATCCGGTGAACGGAGGTGGAGATTGGATCTGCACGAAGCCCGATCACTGGATTTTCGAAGGAACGGGAATGAAAGAGGGGGAGACGATTCCCGGATTGATAGGCTGGGAATACCATGGAGATCCGCCGGAAGATATCGACGGTCTCGAAGTCGTTGCCGCGGGTACAGCTCTCCAGGGTGGTGTGAATCCTCAGCAATGGACTGCGACGATTTACCCGGGGCCGAAAGATAATTTCGTTTTCAACGCTTCGACAATTTTCTGGTGCCAGGGGCTTAGTTCTCCTCCCGGGCATATGCTGCCGTGGTCGCACTGGTCACGACCTCATGGTCCCGACGAGCGCGTTCAGCAGATTACGAAAAACCTGCTCGATCGAGCGGTGAAATAAGCTGGAATATGGAACCTGGCGGCTCGGTAGGGACGCCTCGCCCTACCTCTTCAAGATCGCCGTTTTGTGGTTGGTAGTTTTTATCAAAGATCGTTGGACCGCAGATCGATCAGTTTCTGATTCATTTGTTTCCGAAACGACGTCACGGTTTCTGCATGCGCGGGATCGTTGGCCAGGTTGGTGTAACCGTTAGGGTCTTTCTTCAAATCGAAGAGCTCAATGCCGCCTTTGGCGTCCTCTCCGTATTGGATGTAAGTGTGCTCTTGAGTGCGAAGCAGAAACCCTTTGCGCATGGGTGCTACGCTGAAGGCGGCATCGCGAACTTCCTGGTTGGGATCGTCGAGCAGGCTGGAGATGTCCTTGCCCTGGAGACGGTCCTGAGCGGGCAATCCACAAAGAGCAGCGGTAGTGGGGTAGAGATCAAGCAGCTCGACAAGAGAGTTGCAGACGGCAGGTTTCTTTCCTGGAACACAGATGATGAGAGGCACGCCGGATGATTCGTCGCGTAGGCTGACTTTCGCCCAGAAGTCGTGTTCTCCGAGATGATAGCCGTGGTCGCTTGTGAAAATCACGATGGTGTTGTCGGCGAGTCCATTTTCCTCCAGAGCATCGATGACCACGCCGACTTGCTCGTCCATGTAGGCGACCGAGGCATAGTAACCACCCATGGCCTTTTTCTGGCGG
Organism: Verrucomicrobiales bacterium; assembly: GCA_022424805.1. Taxonomy (GTDB): domain Bacteria; phylum Verrucomicrobiota; class Verrucomicrobiia; order Verrucomicrobiales; family DEV007; genus Arctic95D-9. The sequence continues at coordinate 2,583 of JAKMGR010000688.1, read as the reverse complement.
CGGATGTCCATTTTCATGTTTTCGCTCGTCTTGTAGTTGATGCCGGGCTTGGGAATGTCATCCCAGTCGCCCGGTATTTTCGGAGGAAGCACCATCTTGTCGTAGGGCTTGAAGGGTGGGTAGTATTTGCGCGGAGCGACAAAGGGCACGTGCGGGCGGACAAATCCCACTCCGAGCCAGAAACGCTCGTCTTTATGCTTCTTCAAAAGCGCGGCTGCTTTCTGTGCCGTCTTGCCATCCGAGTGAACGAGGTCGTCTCCGTCTGCCTCGACCACGACGAAAGTGTTTCCACCGACGACGGGTTTTTTGCCGTCCGGATTTCCTTCAAGAGTTTCACCATCGCCTTTTGCTTTCCACTCGGGGCCGGGACTGTTGTATCGTTCCGTCCAACTCGCCTCATCATCTGCGCCGTTGTAGTGATCATGATTGCGTCCGTCGCCTCCGTATTCGACTCCACCGGGAACTCCCATGTGGTAAATCTTGCTGACACGCGCGGTGTAGTAGTCGTTATTTTTAAAATGCTGTGACCAGGTTGCCCGATCGCCAATTTTTGGGCGGGGATTGGCATATCCAAGTGATCCGGTTGCATGAGGGTAGTATCCCGACATGAACGATGCTCGAGACGGTCCGCAATACGTGCCCTGACAGTAGGCGCGGGTGAAGCGAACGCCTCGATCCGCGAGCCGATCGATATTTGGAGTTTGGCAAACTTCGTTTCCGTAGCAGGAGAGAGCCGTGTAGGTGAGGTCGTCCGAGATGATAAAGAGGACGTTGTATTTTCCCTCGCTCTGGGAAAGAGACGGCAAGGTTAGCAGGAGTAGAAGTATCAGGGTGGCGTATTTCATGGTGATTTGTCAGTGGCACAGGCGGATTCCCAGTTTCACGAAGACTCATGCGGTTTCTCTGGCCAAGTTTGATGGTGAATTTATTTACCAATGGGTCAATGCGGAAATTCGCCCTCTTGCGGCAGTGTTAACGTGGGTAATCAGAATCACCCTCTCGCGTGGTGCGGAGAGTCACTTATCAACAGGGATCGAATTTCGGCATCATTCGGGGGTCTCTTCGGTTGCGCGAGATACGATTCGCGAACAGACTTTCGCTTGCATTGCGCAAGTGAATCCATGGCGGAACCCGTGCTCCAGGTAACTGATTTGACGAAGACTTTCGGAAAAGTGAAGTCGGTTGATGAAGTGTCTTTTTCGATCAAGGAAGGAGAGATCCTTGGGCTGCTGGGTGCGAATGGAGCAGGCAAAACGACTGCGATCAATATGGTCCTCGGCATCATCACCCCAACAGCGGGACGGATCGAAGTATTTGGTCAGGATTTGCACGAATCACGAGTGAAGCTGCTTCGCCAGATGAACTTTTGCAGCACCTACACCCAGTTGCCTGGGAATCTTCGTGTCTGGCAGAATTTGAAGGTTTTCGGGAAGTTATATCGAGTTCCTGATTTGTCGGAGCGGATTGATCAGGTTTTAGAGATGCTGGAAATATCGCATCTCAAAAATCGTGTCAGCGGTGAGCTTTCTGCGGGTGAGTCAACGCGTCTCAATCTTTGCAAAGCCCTCCTTAATAAACCGGATTTGCTTTTGCTGGATGAGCCAACTGCGAGTCTCGATCCTGATATTGCGGATAAGGTCAGGAAGGTCGTTCGTCGCAGCCGCGATGAGGAGGGATCAACCATTCTTTATACGTCGCACAATATGCGCGACGTTGAGGAGGTTTGTGACCGGGTAGTCTTCATGCACAAAGGCAAGATCCTTTTTGTGGGAACGCCAAAGGAGACGCTGCAGCACTTCCAGGAAGATTCGCTCGAGGAGGTCTTCATCCGAGTCGCTCGCGGCGGACAGGTTGAGTCAGCAAAATCGGGGAAGGAGAGTGAAGAATGAATGTCGCCACGGTTCAGGCGCTCGTTTTGCGCTATCTCTATCTCTACACGAGGACGCCGATTCGCCTCGTTGAACTCCTTTTCTGGCCCCTCGTGCATTTGTTGGTATGGGGCTATCTCACCGAGTTCCTGAAAAAACACACCGGAGCCGAATTTCCTTACGAAATTACCTATCTTATCGGTGCAGTGATCCTTTGGGATATCCTGTTTCGAGCGCAACAGGGCGTCGCGATTTTCTTTCTCGAAGATGTCTGGTCACGGAATTTGCTGAATATATTCGCCGCTCCGGTGACAAACGCAGACTACCTCGCGGCGACCTACGTGGTGGGGTTTTTGCGAGCTGCGGTGACGTCGACTTTGTTGGGAGTGCTCTCGGCCTTGCTCTATTCCTTCAATATCCTTGAGCTGAATTGGGCCTTGCTCCCCTCGGTATTTAATCTACTCGTTTTCGGTTGGGCACTGGGAATGATTTCCACAGCCTTGATTGTAAGATGGGGGCCCGCAGCGGAAACCTTGGCCTGGGCCGTGCCATTCTTTATTCAACCGTTCTCCGCAGTCTTCTATCCGGTTGATACTCTGGAGAAAATGGCGTGGATCTCCAAGATGCTGCCATGTTCGTACGTATTTGAAGGCATGCGGGAAACGCTGAAGACGGGATTGGTGGATTGGCACTCGATTGCCATAGCGACCGGCTT
>JAKMGR010000684.1 GCA_022424805.1 Verrucomicrobiales bacterium | reverse complement strand
CAAATCACACCGGGGAGCCAGAGAAAAAGGCCAACCGGTATCAGCAGAGGAATGCGCATGCCGAGAAAGCGAAATGCCCTGGCCCCACGATGGATTTCGTCGTCGGGAGTAATGCAGTGAATCGCTTCCAGTAAATCCTCTCGCGTAATGTCGGGAGCGATCTCTTTCGTCCGGTCGTCCTTCAGGGGAACCATTTCGACGCAGTTGAGCCAATCGAGCCAGGCCAGGGTGCGACTTTGAAATGTGCACATCGGGCAGTCGCTGTCGAAAAGGAGAATGTTTTTTTCCCGTTTCATTTGGCATCTCCCTTTTGGTCACGGCGAGATTCCAGGATTGCTCTTGCTTCTGCGGCGTAGGAAACAAAGTGGTCAGGAGTCTGACCGTCGTCTTCTTCGACAATCAGGTCCCATCGGTCGTTGCAGCCTGCGCAACGATACGCGACGATATCGCCGACTTCCCAGCCTTCCTCGGGTGGGTAGGTAAGACGATGGGCCGATTGGCCACAATCGACGCAGATAATTTCTTCAGGAACTTCCATTTCCCTCAAACCTCGCACATTGAATCATGTCCGGCAACGAACAGCCTGTGATCATCCTCGTCCATCCGCAGATGGGAGAAAATATCGGAATGTGTGCGCGCGCGATGCTGAACTGTGGTCTAACGCAGTTGCGACTCGTTGCACCGCGAGACGGATGGCCGCAGGAATCCGCAAAGGCGACTGCGGCGGACGCAGATGTTGTCATTGAAAATGCTGAGGTCTTCGAAACGCTCGATGATGCGATTGCTGATTGCCAGCGTGTGTTCGCAACAACGGCCCGAGATCGGGCAGGTGGCACACCCGTCGCGACAGTCGACACGGCCGCCGCAGAAATTGCAAGTCACTCGGGAAGTCGCATTGGGATATTGTTCGGGCCGGAGGCGTCGGGCCTGGATCGAGAATCGATCTCGAGAGCAGATCTTCTCGTGCGCTTCACAACTAATCCCGATTTCCCATCCCTCAATCTGGCCCAGGCCGTTCTGCTTTTTGGTTGGGAATGGAAGAAGCAGCTTGCAGGCGACGAGGGAGTCGAGCACGCGCCGCCAGCAACCCGGGCCGAAATCGCAAACTTCCTCGCCCGGCTCGAATCACAACTCGAAGTGACTGGCTTTTTCCTGACCGAAGAAATGAAACCTCACAGTGTCCGACAACTGCGTAGCATCTTCGCGCGAGCCTTGCCTAATGATCAGGAGGTCAAACTGCTTCACGGTGTTCTCTCGGCTCTCGCGAAATCCCAAACCAAAGACTGAGCTCAGATCAATTCCCGAATTGGCTGAGGCGATGTCATGGTCGTGACTACATCATTGCTCAGGCCATCCACGAGACGAACTTCTCCCGGATCGAGAAGGGAATGCAAGAGGGTTGCGGTCAGGTTTTCCATCAGGATCGGGTTGGATGCGGGTTCTCCTCCCTTTCGGTCACTGTGTCCAATGACCTGCCCTGTTTTCAGGCCGCCCCCGTAAAGGATCAGCGGGGCCAGTTTTCCCCAATGGTCACGGCCGCCGTTTTTGTTGATAACTGGATTGCGCCCCATCTCGCCGCAGCAGACGAGTAGGATCTTCTCGCTGAGCCCTCGTGCCTCGACATCTTCGATGAAAGCGCTCACGGCATGGTCGAAGGGCGCGCCCACATAGTCCATGCCTTCAGTCACGGTAGCATTGTTTTTGTCGGCATGCATGTCCCAGACGAAGTTCGTCGTCACGGTAATGAATCCAGCACCTCGCTCACACAAACGCCGGGCGAGAAGCATGAGTTTTCCGATAGTCTGACTGTGATCCCGATAGCGTTGATGATTGTTCCAGACTTTTCGAATCGAGTTCGGATTCACGAGCGGAGCAGTATCGTATCTTGCCAGTGTTTTTGGATCTTCTTTGGAGAGATCAAACGCGTCAGAAATTCCTCCGAGAATCATGTCGAACGCTTGCGATTGGTAGTTTCCCATCGCTTCCGCATTTCCCGAGTCGAGGCTTTGCTTGGCCCGGTCAAGGTCTTTGAGAAGAGCCCTTCGGTTTTCCATCCGGTCGCGCGCCATTCGTAATGTCATGTCCGACTGCATCGCCCCGCCTTCCCCAACTTCATACGGAGAGAAGGCAGCGCCAAGTGGGCCGGGGTCTGCAAAGTCTCCGAATTTTTTGATCATCGGCATGGCCTCCGGATCAACGGCCTTTGGATAGAGCGCAACATTTCTCGGGATTCCACTGGTGGGATCATTCGCTCCGGCAACTCGAGCGTAGAGAGAGCCAATGTTAGCCCCGAGAGAGTTCTTTCCCACGATGGGTTTGATGTCATGCGCGCCCGTTCCCGTGGTGAAAGAGCGAATTATGGCTAGCTTGTGAGCCAGTTTGGCAAGCTTGGGAAAGGTAGATCCAAAGGTGACTCCGGGAAGAGAGGTCGAGATCTCTCCCGTAGCAGAACGAATCCCGGATGGTTGATCCATCTTCGGATCAAAGGTCTCTGTCTGAGAGGGCCCTCCATGCATAAACAGGAAAACGACAGAGCGATCCTTCACGAGGCCGGGCTGGATGGATTTGGCCGCAAGAAACTCCGGGAGGGTGAACATCCCTCCTCCCAGTCCGAGCGCACCGATCTTGAGAACGGAGCGTCGTGATCTATCGGTCAATTCGATCATTACGTGTTCCCATTATTCTAAAAATACATCTTGATCGCAATTACGTGATCGATGTGATTTTCGTTTTCCGTCTTTCCGCACAAAGTGGATCTATGAGGCGATTGAACCGTGTCCTCGAAGAGTAAGTATCGCAATTTCAGGAGGGCAGAGAAATCGGGCCGGGACAGATAGTGTTCCGACGCCCCGGGTTACAAAGAGAGAGCTTCCGTTTTTGCGATAGTGTCCGTAGGGGTAGATTTTCCCGTATCGCGGTAGCAGGATTGGACCTTTCACCGGCGCGCAAATTTGTCCGCCATGAGTGTGCCCGGAAACCTGCAGGGCGACACGGGAATCCTGGTACATGTTGAAAGTGTCGGGCTCGTGCCAGCCTGCGATGATCGGTTTGTCTTTTCCTGTATTTTTGAAAGTGGCGGGCAGATCAGGATGGCCACCCCAGATGCTGTCCAACCCCGCGACGACGACGTCGGGAAATTCCACCGACTCGTTGGAAAGTAGCCGAATTCCTGCATCAGTGAGATGGGTTCCAAGAGCACTGCCCACGTGCCAGCGATCATGATTGCCATGGACAGCAAACGTTCCCAGTTGAGGGCGAAGGTTCTGAAGCTCGTCGCAAAGTGGTCGCAGAGCGCGCGGATCTTCCGAGACAAAATCACCGACCAACATGACAAGGTCGACGCCCTCTGCGTTGATTTTCTCAACGGCTCGTCGAATCAGGTCATTGTCGCCAAAGTCATCATGATGAAAGTCTCCCATTACTGCGACGCGAAAACCATCGAGGCTGCCATGAGCCTCTTGCAGCGGTATCTCCTTTTTTGTGACCGATACCAATCGCTTTTCAATCAGACTCCCGTAGCCAAAGCTGGCTAGTGGTGAGCCATAGAAAAGAATGTGGGCGATACTCTTTCGTCGTGAAATATTCATGAGCAAATTTTGCTCCTGAATGTGAACCTACTATGAATTTCCCATGCAATCTTGATGAAATCGGAAAAGGCGATTTGTCAGTGCTGGGAAATTCTCTAGGGTTTCCTCATGGATAAAACCAGTGACCCCTTTAACGAGCAGCGGAAAGAATGCCCCGTTCTTCCATGTGATTTTCAGGGTGAAACCGTTCCTATGATTCTTCGTCACGCCGATCTTCGGGAGGCTTGCAAAGACTGGGAGACATACAGCTCCGACGCTCCTTTCCGCGTTCCGATTCCTTCGGAGGAAGAACTACGCCGAATGCGACAGCTCCCAATTGAGGTTGATCCGCCCGAGCACACGGAATACCGGAAAATCGTCGAGCCATTCTTTAAGCGCCCCAAAGACCCGGAGATGATCGCAAAGGTCGAGGCTCTCATAGACGAATTTATTGATCGAGCGAGAAATCAGGATTCTATCGAAATCGTCCGCGAATTTTCTCTCCCGATTCAGTCACGTGCGCTTACCTATCTACTCGATATGCCGGAAGAAGAGGCTGAGATCTGGACAGGTTGGGGAATACACGTTTTCAAAGACGGAGAGGATGAAGCGGACTGCGAGCAGAGGGGGAATGTGCTCGAAGAATACCTGGACGAAGCCTTCGACAAGGCAGAGGCAGATCCAGGAGAAGACTTTTTCAGTGCCCTCACAAAGGCAGAATACCAGGGTCGAAAACTGACTCGCGACGAGATGATGGGATTTGGAAATCTCACGTTCGCGGGTGGGCGCGACACGATCATTCATTCCATCTCTTGCGTGATTGCTTATCTCGCCAAGCATCCCGAGGCATTTGATTACTTGCGGGAGAGTCCCAAAAATATTGTGGCGGCGAGTGAGGAGTTTTTCCGTGTCGTCACTCCGCTGACTCACATTGGGCGGACCTGTCCGGTGACGACCGATGTGCACGGATTTGAAGTAAAGCCGAAAGGTCGCGTATCGCTCTGCTGGTCTTCGGCCAACAACGACGAAACGGTTTTTGAGAATCCGCACGATATCCAACTCGACCGAAAGCCGAATCCTCATGTCGCGTTCGGATTTGGAAAGCACCTCTGCCTCGGTGCGCCTCACGCCCGACTCATCATTCGGACTTTGCTCCAGAAGCTCTGCGACCGCGGTGTTTCGTTGACGATCGAGGAGGAAGTTGAGCACGTTGAACACGAGGCGGAATACACTCGAGTCAACGGATACGATGTTTTGCGGGTGGCGGTTAGCTAGCTCGGCTGCTACCCGGATTTTCCCAATTGTAAGGTCGGGATAAAACCTTCATCTCCTTTCACGCCGGGGCGCGGAACGAGCGTGCGCGAATTTGGAGCAGTCCCGACGGGGCGGGAGTTTTCGGAAATATCTTTTTGAAATGCCTCCAGCATCGATTGGAGTATTGCAGCTTTGTCAGGATTCTGCTCTGCGACATTGCTCTTTTCTCCAATGTCTTCAGCAAGGTTATAGAGTTGCCCATTGGTAAAGAGCTTCCAATTGCCTGATCGTACCGCGGCGAGTTTTCCTCCTTGCTGATAGAAGAATCGATCGTGCGGAGTTTTTGCACCGTCTTCCCCAAGTAGGAGAGGCGCAATATCCCTTCCATCGATTACGCGATCCGAGGGCATAGGTTCTCCAACCATTTTCGCGAAAGTGGGATGCAGGTCCATTGCCGTGCAGAGTTCGTCGCATGCTGTGCCCGATGGAATCGTGCCCGGCCACCACGCGATTGTTGGTTCGCGATGTCCGCCTTCGAATGCGGACCCTTTTCTGCCTCGGAGTGGCCCGGCAGATAAGCCGCCAGCAGGCCCGTTGTCGGAGGTAAAGATGACCAGCGTGTCGTCCGCGAGTTTCTCATCGCGCAGTGTGTCCAGTATCTGGCCGACGCTCCAGTCGACTTCCTCCACTTGAGATGTCTCCACTGTTTTTCCGTCTTTTATGAATTCTGGTGATGCCTGTCGCGGCCAGTGAACGAACGCATGGGGGAGATAGACGAAGAAAGGTTTGTCTTTGTTGGTTCGAATGAATTTCACGGCTTCTTCCGTGAAGAGACGACACAGGGCAGCCTGCTCGTCCATATCTTCGACGACATCTACCACTTTAGTGTCTTGGAGAATGGGGAGATCGGGAAACTTCCATCTCTTGAGGCCAGGCCACATGTCGTTGGAGTAGGGGATCCCATAGTAGGTTCCGAACCCCTGTGAGGTAGGTAAAAACTGCGGCTGATCTCCGAGGTGCCACTTGCCGAAACACCCCGTCGCATAGCCCGCCTTTTGCAGCGTTTCCGCAATGGTGATTTCGTCAGAATGCAGCCCGTGGGGGTCTCCGGGAAAGAGAACTGCGTGATCGGATCCGCGCTCCAATCCAACTCGCTGCGGATAGGATCCCGTCATGAGGGCCGCTCGCGACGGAGTGCAGACGGGAGATGCCACGTAAAAGGAAGTCAGCTTTCTCCCTTCCGCAGCCATGCGGTCGAGGTGCGGAGTCTCGTTAAGCTTGGAACCGAATGGACCAATATCGCCGTAGCCCATGTCATCGATAAAAATGACGACGAAGTTGGGTGGATTGGGTGCGGATGTAGCGAGGCTCGTACACGCGAGCAGGGAAAAGATAAAGAAAAACGGCAGTTTCATTTTGCCCATCATTTCGCAATGCTCGGCATTGCAATCTTCGCCAACTCGATTTTCCGAAACGCGACGATGCATCCTTTACCGTGATCCTGAAGAGCGATGAAACCTTTCTTCCGGCTCATTTCGGCGTCTTTGTCAGTAAGCGTTGCAAAAACGACGCCGTTGATTTTCTGGATGAGAGTGTCGCCTTTGGCAATGATCTCCATGGTGTTCCACTCCACCTCTTTGTAATTAGCTTGCACTTTTGCGGGCTCTTTGTTCGAGGTGTTTTTCCGTGTTCCGTCTTCGGAAATGACTGCCGTATCTCCTGCTGTCGTCATGAGGTGCCGAGCTTTCTTTTTCGGATGGTCTCCTGGAAAAAGGGAATGATGCCAAAGGCCCATCTTCTCTTGTTGGGCCACTTCGACCTGGTATCCAAAGATCTGCCAGTTGCCAAGATCATCACTGCGAACCTGCACGCCGGAGTTCCCTTTCTCC
>JAKMGR010000620.1 GCA_022424805.1 Verrucomicrobiales bacterium | reverse complement strand
CACTCCCATCGGGCTCGACCACCAGCAGTGGCTTGGCGATACGATTCGGGAAATCGCCGGAGAAAAGGCAGGAATCCTCAAACCCGACACACCCGTCATCGCTGGCGATCTCCATCCCGAAGCTCGCGATGTTGTGGGGCGTCGTGCCCTCACTCTGCGCATTCCCTACATTGAGGCTCATCCTCTCCCGGAGCACTGGCAACTTGGACTGCCCGGTCCACATCAGCGCGGGAATGCTGCCCTCGCCGTCGAAGCGGCTTGCCGCGTAGAAGAAGATCGCCTGACCCGCGACGGAATTCGCGACTCACTTGCGAAGACGAGCTGGCCCGGCCGTTTTCAGATTATCGAAGATCGATTCGTTCTCGACGGAGCTCACAATGCAGAAGCTGCCGAAATGCTGCGCGAAACCTGGAGGGAGAATTTTCCGGAAAAGAAAGCCCACCTGATTTTTGGAGCAGCCGAATCCAAAGACGTCGCCGGAATTTTTCGCGAACTTCTACCGATTCTCCAATCCGTCACCTTTGTTCCTATCAAATCCGAGCGGCGCTTTTCGACGGATGAAATGAAAGCCGCGCTGATCGAAGCGGGAGCGGCCGATCTACCGACAGCGAGCAAAGGCTCGCTCGCAGAAGCTCTCGAAAAGGCATCGACACCCACACTTGTCGCAGGCTCTCTCTTCCTCGTCGGCGAAACACTCGGAATTCTGCAGGAGAAAAACTTCGAAGTCAGCCTCCAATGATCTATCTCGACAACAATGCAACGACCCGCGTCGATCCCGCAGTCCGCGATGCGATGCTCCCGTGGCTTGATGACCACTACGGCAATCCCTCGGCCGGGTATCGCTTCGGTAAAGAATCACGCAAAGCCATTGAGGCAGCTCGCGAGAAAGTTGCTGCGCTGATCGGTGCTCATCCCGAAGAAATCGTGTTTACGAGCGGTGGAACGGAATCTAGTAACGCAGCGATTCGATCCGCTCTTTCCTACACCCCGGAAAAGTCTCTTCTCACCACCGCCGTTGAACACAGTGCCGTCTTCGAAATCGCTGAGTCTTTAGACGAAGACCCAACAGTGTCGGATCAAGGACTCAACCCTGTTCAGTCGTCGGGTATACCCTGCTTGGTCGAGTGGAAGGAAGCTCTGGCCTCGGAAAAGTATGGCGTCGCCTCGATAATCTGGGCGAACAACGAAACCGGAGTGATCAGCCCGATTGCAGAGGCCGCCGAGATCGCTGCTGAACACAAGGTCTATTTCCACACTGACGCGGTGCAGGCCGTTGGCAAAATCCCGGTGGATGTCGGGAATATACCTATCCATGCCCTATCCCTCTCCGCCCACAAGATGCATGGGCCGAAGGGCATTGGTGCCTTGTATCTAGATCGCCACTCTCGTTTTCATCCGAGCGTAATTGGCGGCGGACAGGAAAACAACCGGCGTTCCGGGACGGAAAATGTTCCCGGGATTGTTGGACTCGGTGTCGCGGCCGAGCTGGCTGCGAGTCGTCTCGAGGAAGCGGCAAAGATTTCCTCCCTGCGGGATCGCTTCGAAACAAGAGTCATCGACTCAGCGGAAGGCATTGAGGCGAACGGAGCCGGAGCAGAACGCCTTCCCAACACAAGCAATCTCTATTTTTCCGGTGTCGATGGCGAAGGCTTGCTGATTCTCCTCGATGAGGCTGGCGTCTGCTGCTCTCCCGGTTCGGCTTGCAGCACGGGTTCCGTCCAACCGAGTCGAATCATTCGCGCGATGGGGCATTCTTCGTCACGCGCGCGAAGCAGTGTGCGGTTTTCTCTTTCCCGACACACTACCGAGGAAGGAATTGACGAAGCAATTGCGATCATCAAAAAAGCTGTCAGCAAGCTCCGCGTCGTCCTCCCATCCGGCAGCCGCGTCATCTCCTCCACTCGCAGGAATTAAACGTTCAACGTTAAAAGTTAAACGTTAAACGTTCGGCAAAATTGCCGTTTGACCATTCGACCCTTTGCGCGGAACCTACGCGCCTCAAAAAGAGAATAGAGATGGCAGCAAAAATCTACACAGACAAGGACGCAGACCTCAAAGTGCTCAAGGGCAAGACCTGTGCCGTGATCGGCTTCGGTTCCCAGGGACACGCACACGCACTGAACCTCAAGGACAGCGGCGTGAAGGTCATCATTGGACTCTACGCAAAGAGCAAATCCCGTGTCGTCGCGGAAGAGTATGGCTTCAAGGTCATGGACACCGCTGACGCAGTCAAAGCGGCCGATGTCATCTTCATCGCGACACCCGACACGAAGATCGCCAGCATTTTCAATTCTGACATTGAACCGAACCTCGAGAAGGGTAAGACACTTCTTTTCTCACACGGTTTCGCTGTTCACTTCAAAACGATCAAGCTTCCTGATTTTGTCAACGTAGTCATGGTTGCACCAAAGGGACCCGGACACATCGTTCGCCGTCAGTTCGTTGAGGGCAAGGGCGTTCCTTCGCTCATAGCGATCGAGCAGAACGCCGACCGCCAGGCCAAGAAAATTGCTCTCGCCTGGGCCAAGGGAATCGGCGGTACACGCGCCGGTGTTTTCCAGACCACTTTCAAGGAAGAGACCGAGACCGACCTTTTCGGAGAGCAGACCGTTCTTTGCGGTGGCGTCAGCCAGCTCATCACAGCCGGATTCGAAGTTCTCGTCGAAGCGGGATACCAGCCCGAGATGGCTTACTTCGAGTGCCTCCACGAGCTCAAGCTTACGGTTGACCTCATCAACGAGTCCGGCATTTCCGGAATGCGTTTCTCCATCTCCGACACCGCCGAGTGGGGTGACGTGAAGACCGGTCCAACCATCATCGACGGATCCGTCAAAAAGAAGATGGAGCGCGCTCTCAAGAACATCCAGTCCGGCAAGTTCGCCAAAGAGTGGATCAAGGAGTCCGATACCGGATGCAAAAATTTCAAAGCACTCCGTAAGGAAGGCGAGCAGCACCAGTTCGAGAAGGTCGGGAAGCGTCTCCGCAACCTCATGCCGTGGCTCAAGAAGCGCGACATTAAAGGTTCGCAGGCTGCCTACCATTGATCGATCGGTTCGCAGAACCCAATCTACGAAAAAGCCGGAGCTCTCGCCCCGGCTTTTTTGTGCCCCGAAACCGGACGCGATTGCACTTTTCTGGAAAGGGCCGCAGAACGATGTTTCCGAAGTTGAATTATCAAAGTTACATTTTCATTTGGGCGTTTGCCTTCGGTTTTGTGTTACCTCTGGCAGCGGATGATCAGGCTTCGCACCGGAAAATGGTAAGGAGATTGGCAGAGATCGAGGCAGAGACACCGAGCACGAACTATTTTCTCGGGACAAAGTGGATTGAGGAATATCGAGAAGCCTGGGAGAAGCTTCCAGATACGTCATCGACGAAGGAGCGTTTTGAGACTCTATTTCGTCTTGCTAGCGAAGAGCTGAATCAAGGCTTCGAAAGAGAATCAATCGCTCATTTTGAAGAGGCTCTGAAGCTCGTCGAGTTTGGAGCAAAGTCCGATGGAGTCGAAAAATCCCTTATCATCAATGTGATCAGTCAGTTGAGTGTGGCAGGGTTTCGCGCGGCAGAGAAAGAGAACTGTTGCGCAGCGCCGAATCCCGAAAGCTGTATTTTTCCTCTGTCTCCCGCCGCGCAACACAAAAACGAGTTTGGTTCGCGACGAACGATTCTCTATCTGGAGCAGTTTCTCGAAAAGTTGACGCTTCCCAAAAAGGCCGAGGGGCAGTCGATGTGGTTACTCAATTTGGCATATATGACGCTCGGTGAACACCCGGAAAAAGTTCCGAAAAGATGGCTCATTGAGCCTCCCAATGAAGGAAAAATTCCTTCATTTGTTCTACCGGGAAAGGCCGGTGATGATTTTCCTGCGTTTCGCAACATTAGCGAAGCGGTGGGTGTGAATACCTACGGTCACGCGGGAGGGGCCGTTGCCGATGATTTAAATGGGGATGGAACACTGGATATCCTCGTCAGCTCCTGGGATCCGGCAATAGATGCGAAGTTTTTTGAAAACGACGGAAACGGAAAATTTACTCTGCGAGATGCAGGTCTGAGTGGAATCAAGGGAGGCCTGAATCTCAAGCAGGCTGACTACGACAACGACGGAGACCTCGACGTGCTGGTCCTTCGCGGCGGATGGATGGGCGCAAGGGGAATGCATCCCAATTCGTTGCTGCAAAATGACGGGGAAGGGAATTTTGTCGACGTCACCTTTGCCGTAGGACTAGCAGAACCAGCCTACCCAACTCAGACTGCCGAGTGGGTCGATTATGATCTGGATGGTGACCTCGATCTCCTGATTGGCAACGAGTCTCTCGGCGACTTCGTTGCGCCGAGTCAGTTGTTTCGAAATGATAATGGCACTTTTGCCGATGTAGCTGACGAGGCAAACCTGAAAGTAACGAGTTTCGTCAAGGGGGTGACCAGCGGAGACTTCAACGGGGACCGCTATCCGGACGTATTTTTCTCGTGCCTGGGAGGTAAAAATCGCCTTTTTCGCAACAAGGGCGATGGGACCTTTGAAGACTGCAGTCACTTGCTGGCGACTGCTGACGGAGGACCAATTCGAAGTTTCCCTACCTGGTTTTTTGACTACAACAACGATGGTTGGCTCGACTTGTTCGTGAGCAGTTACAGTTGCTCCGGTGATGACTACCGGGATTACTACGGAGGCAGGATGCTGGCCGACGGTCGTATCCCTGCGCTTTTTGAAAACCGCAATGGAATTACTTTTGTTGACGTTGCCCGAAAAGCAGGTCTCGCCCGCCCCACTCTCCCGATGGGGAGCAACTTTGGTGACCTCACAAATAATGGGCGACCCGATGTGTATCTCGGATCAGGGACTCCCAGTTATGATTCGACGTTCCCTAACACGCTTTTGATTAATGGAGATGACCTCTTCTACGACTTCACACTTTCGAGTCGCATGGGGCACCTGCAAAAAGGACACGCTGTTTCTTTCGCTGACTTTGACCGAGATGGCGATCTGGACGTTTTTGAACAAATGGGTGGGGCTTTGCGGGGAGACACCTTCTTCGACGCTCTTTTTGAGAATCCGGGTTTTGGGCAGAACTGGATTTCGATTCGTCTTCGCGGAAAGCGCACGAACTTCTACGGTGTCGGGGCTCGCGCCCGAGTGGTCATACATGAAGAAGGCGAAAAGGAACATTCCCTCTACCAGTGGATGTCGAGCGGTGGCAGTTTTGGGGCCAACCCCTTGGAGCTCCATTTTGGCCTGAAGGAAATCGCTGCGATCAAGCGAATCGAAATTTTCTGGCCCGTTACCGGAGTCACGCAAATTGTTTTGAACCCCCAAATCAATCAACAACTCACAATCGAGGAAAACCTAACGAGATGAAAAAAATTGGCCTCTCTTTTATCACCATCATGTCGGCTATGCATTTCGCTGTTGCCGCAGATTCCCAGCCATTTCTCATCTATGCACCAAGCCGAGCCGATAGAGCTGTTCTCACCCTGACATTTACACCGGGATCAAAAGAGAATTCCACTAATGCAGAACTTCGCCTTGTCGAAACGCGTGATCTGGGTTTCTCAGCGCGTACAATTACGCAGCATCCCACCAAACCGATTCTCTATATTTCAGGAGGTGCCGCAGGTGAGCGGAACCTCGCGATTCAGTATCTAGATGAGAAAACCAATGAGACTTCGCGCGGAGTAATGGGCAATTTCGCGCGGGACTATTCCTACCTCAGTGTCGACAAATCGAAGCAGTATCTCCTCGGCTGCAACTACAAGGACGGGATTATTGATGTGTATCGATTGAACGAAGGTGGCGTTCCGGAAACAGAACCGATCACGACCCTAAACGAAGGGAGAAAGGCTGCGCATTGCGTTCTCACGGCTCCCGACAATCGACATTTTTATATTCCCTACGTGAAGGAGAACAATGCGCTGTATCAATATTCGTTCGATGCCAAATCAGGGAACGTGAAAGCCCTCGACCCAAAAAACGTGAATCCTCCAGAGGACACTGGACCGCGTCACCTCGCGTATCACCCGAAGCTTCCGTTTCTGTATTTCAGTGAAGAACAGGGCCTCGGAGTTTCGGTTTATTCGCGAGACCTGGAAACAGGTAAGCTTACCTTCTCGAGCCGGGCTCGTGCTGCCGATGATGACGCACCAACGGAAGGCGTAAGCGCATCTGACATCGTCATAACTCCTGGTGCAAAATTTCTCTACACTGGGATTCGCGGTCACAAGCACGAGTTCGATTTCATTGCTGGTTACTCGATTCAGAAAGACGGATCGCTCGATCCTCTCGGGATGACGGCGACAAATAAAATTCCGTGGGGTCTTGCTGTTTCTCCCGATGGGCACCATCTCGTTGTCACTTCTTTCGGCGGAGGAGAGATCATTGTTTTTCGGGTCAATGAAGATGGCTCACTGAAGAAAGTAGCGAGCCTGCCAGTATCGGAAAAAATTTCTGATGTCGAGACGCGGGCGATGCCTTGATGTGGGGGTGTGAATGAAAGTGAAGGAAAGTGATGAGGGCTGTATCTGGGGTCTGTGACCCCGGAATGGATACTCGGTTGCTAAGTATCGCCCATTCCGAGGTCGAAGACCTCGGCTACAGGAATTCACGACGGTAGTCATCTCCACCAAGAGGCCCGCGCGCAGAGGCACGACATCCTTTGTCCTATACTTTCATCCACACTCTTGATGTGACGCCACCTTGACCCGAGAGCGCAGAATCTCCTACTCTGAGGAATGACAACGAATCGATTCCTTCAGACCTTCGTCCTCGCAGCGGCTCTGCTCACTCCTTTGCATTCCTACTCGCAGGAAAACGAAAACCCGAACCAGAAGCGAGTCGAAGAGGTAACGGAACCGGCACCAGTTAGTGGCGTCAAAGCCAACATCGTTCCTCTGATCTGGCGAGTTACGATTGGAGAAGCGGTGGTTTCCGTTCCGCTGCGGTCCATCGAATACTACGGCGTGCAAATCTATGACACCGATTCGCAGACGCGAGTGAGAGAACTCACGATTTGCACCGAGTCGCAGAGTCTCGTGCGCATCTATTATATTCAGCCTCTCGGGACGGCCAATGAACGTCTCGCGGAGAAAGCGGAACGCCTCCGGCAAATTGCGCAAGGTGCCACGAAGCAGAAGTGGGCCTATCCTTTTAAACAATACCCGACGACGACACATACTCACATGGTCGAATACCGGGTAGGCGAAAAGGAGACGGTCAGTCAGCTATTCACTCACCTGGAAGCTGCCATGATCGAATACCATGCGCGCGATCTCGTTCCCGAGCAGCGGCCGCAGATCATTCGGGAGATCGAGGTGAAGGAGGAGGATTAGGTTTCGCAGATCTTACTTTTCGACCACCCAAATATTCCGGTAGAAAACCGGGTTGCCGTGGTGCTGGATGTAGATCGGGCCCGGTTCGGGTGTGATCTTAAGCTTCGCCCCACCGGTTGTTTTTGGGAGATCGGTGTCGTCCTGAACGAGCACGCCATTGAGGTGTACGGTCATGCGGGCCTTTTTCACGAGTTTGCCTGATTCATCGAACTCCGCTGTGGTGAAATCGACGTCGTAGGTCTGCCACTGCAATGGGGGAAGGCAGGAGTTTACGATGGGCTTGCTGATCGTATAGATGCCCCCTGTTTCGTTGTATTCGCCAGTCAGGCCGAAGGAATCAAGAACCTGAGTCTCGTAGCGATGCTGGTGGTAGACACCGCTGTTTCCACGACCTTGACCCCGTGCCTTTGGCTTGTAAGGCGTGCGAAACTCAAGGTGTAACTTGTAGCTGTGAAACTTGCGCTTGGTGGAAATATCGAGGTTTGCGAGCAGGCCATCCTGAAGGGCTTCGGGCTTGTTCCACTCGTCGGCGCTGCTGCCGTCGAAAAGAACGATGGCGCCAGCGGGAGGTTTTTCGCCGAGCGTAGAACTCTTTCTCTCCACACGAGCCAATTCTGCGAGGGGCTTTCCATCGCGCTGGAGAGTGATTTTTTCTCCGGCGATCGTAGCGGTCAGTTTGCCGTCTTCAGATTGCAAAGAGGTCTTTCCCTCGGCGGACTTTCCCGTCAATTTCGTCCGCGTCTTTTCTCTGGTGTAGCCGAGTCCCGGGAGGCCTCCCTCGAGCAAGTAGGCGTCGAAATTCCCTTCGCCCATCGCGATGACATGTGCGCCCCAGGGCTGGCCGCTCTCAGCGACGCCATATTCTCCCTGGATGAGAAAGGCTGGGTCTTCCTTTCCTGCTACTGCTGGATCAGTCCAGGTATCGGCATGGCAGATGGCGGTGACGAAGAAAAGAGAGGCAAAGAGTAGTCGAGTGAAATGCATAAAAAAATTCGGGTGATTGTTGCGAAACAATCACCCGAAATGGCAGGGGGTGGCGAGCAAAATCTTGTGGCGAAAAGCGGGAGCCTAAGTTCATCGCTGGTTTCGGAGAAGTCGATGATCTCAGGCGGAATCGTTTGTGCAGGCTCTGCAGCCTCCTCCGGTTCCATCTCTTGAATTAAAATGGAACCAGTCGGGCTTCGGTCTCCGACTCGTCAAAGATGCGGACATCCGAAAGATCTCCCGTTGATTCCCGAAATACATCCGAATCCAAAAGAGCAATGCCGAGCGCCTCGCCGGAAGGCTCTCCTTTCAGGTCCCGTCGAAATTCAAACGACGAACCGGGTTCGACACTCGCAATGCTCGGGAGAAAGAGACAGGCAGCAAGTAGGGCGTGGTAAAAAGATTTCATGATTCTTCTTCCTTTTCTTCTTCAATTGAAAAACGGTGACGGTATTTCAGATACAGGAAAGAACAGATCAATATGATCACTCCCAGGACGATGAATGCGACAATGCGATAGAGTTGTTCTAACCCTGATAAATCTACAAAAAACACTTTGAAGACTACGCCCGACATGATGACCAATCCGATCCGTCGAAGAACGGCGCGGTTTTTCGAGATTCCGGTGAATAGCAAGGTGAACGCAAAGAGCGACCAGTATATCGAGATCCCTCCCATCCGAAACTCCGGAAGAAAGTGCGTGAGTCCCGTCCAGACTTCGAGACTGGAGTAGAAAAACGCTCCAGCGAGCGCAGTCCAGCCGAATACAGCGGAAGCACGTTCTCGCTTCGCTCTGCGCGCCAGCATCTGCCAGGCGACGAGCAGGAATGCTATCACGGCTCCGTAGTCGAGCATTCGCATGAGCAAGCCGGAGGCAAAGTCCGTTTCACGAAATGCCAGATCAAAGTCGATGCCGAATCGGATGAAGTCGACGAGGAAAACCTTCACCACGATCAGCGCGCTAAGGATCCAGAACAGTGCTGTTGCGATTGTTTCGCGGTTTGCCAGCATCTCCCGAAAGAGAATCGCCGTCAGGCCGATAGCGACCAGCGTGTGGACGGGTGTCGTCAGCGGATCAAAAAGGTAGCGGATCGTTTTCTGCGTCTCTAGATTGAAATAAACGAAGCTGAGAGCGAGCACGATCCAGAAGCAGGCGCGACTCAGCATAGACTGGCCGAACCGCGGACGAATGTCATTTCCCTCGGGGACAATCCAATCCCCATTCGCATCGCGCTCTCGGGAAAAGAGATTCCCGGCGGCAAAGAAGGAAGCAATCGGCAGGCCGAGAACCATGAGACGTTCCGTGAAGAGTTTCCAGTAGGCTGCCGGTTCCAGTTGCGCGAGCGATCCACTGTATTGGGCCGTCAGATCAAAGATCGCAAACCGCGCCAAAACGATGAGATAGAGCACGTAGGCGAGCTGGCGTAGAAACTCGCTCTTCATTTTCGATGCGATCCATAGCATCACAAAGGCCTGCACCGACCAGGTCACCGTGATCCATCCTTTCGAAAGAATCAGTGGCAGGGTAATCGCAACAAACAGCGAGGCGAGTCCGAGAAAGCTCATCAGCAAACCCCTGTCGAGGATCTCGCGTTTCAGGAAGAGATAGATGTGCGCAATGTAGAAGAGGGCCAGACCGATCGTGACAATTGCCACAGTCTCGCGGGAAAACGTTCTGTCGACCATGTGAACCGCAAAGCCAAAGAACACCCCGGCGTTTAAAAAAAGGAACAGTAGTTCGAGAACGGTCGACTTTTTCCGGTTCACCAAATGATAGATGAAGGTCACCGTCGAGAAGAGCAGAAAGAAACCGACAAGATGAGGAAAGAACTCCCAGAATTTTTCCGGATTAAACCCGCGGGACACCGTGTTTGCGACATGAAGCCAGGTCGCGCCGAAACTGAGGTAGTACAGGAGTCGCCACTCGCGCCGCGCTGAAATAAAGAAAACCCCGAGTCCGAGCAGGAGCAGATAACTGAATAGAACGTGCACGCTCGGCTGCGCCGAAGTAATCATCAGCGGAGTGAGATATCCACCGAGCAGGCCAAGAATGGCAATCAGCATCGACTGGAAACGCAACGCGAGAAGCCCTGCCGCGACAGTTACGATGATCATCAGTGCAAAGGTCGGAACCGCGGAAAACAGCCCTTCGTTCTGCGCAGTAAAAAAAGTGAAATAGAAAGTCGCAAAACCTGCGCCAGCGAGACCCTGTCCGAGCAGGTCGTAGCGGCCGCCAAATAGTTTCAGGCCACCCCCTAACAAGCCTACTCCCGCGAGGGCGGCGAGAGCCACTTTTCCCAATGGTCCTATGATGCCTTCCACGATGGAATACTTGAGGAAAAACCCAATTCCAATCACGAGGATCAAAACGCCGATTCGCAAGAGCCACGTTGTCGCGACGGCATACTCCATCGTGACTCCTTTCGGGCGATGTTCTTCACCCACAACGATCCAGTTCCAGATCTTTCCAAGAATCTCTTTTGCTGCCGTCTCAAATTTGGATGGCTCCCTTGGTTGATCAACCGGGGGCGGCGATGTCCGCGCGACTTCCTGCCTGACTTTCGATATCGGCAGGGGAGGTGGTGCTTCGCCAGCATACTCCTTTTCCTTGGCAGCAAAAGCCGGAGGCTCCTCGACACTGACTTCCTCTGGCTCAGGACTTGCAGGTGGTCCCCCAACAGCATCCTCAGACGAAGCCGGAAGACTCTCTTCCACTTCTCCGCGCAATTCCTCCGAGCGTTCTTTCCGCTCCTGAGCTTGTAGCAATGAAAGTGTTTCACGAACTTCTCCTTTCATGCCCCGCATTTCCTCCTGCACGCTCTTCACGCGGGAGAGCAATACGAGGAGCAAGATGAACAGAAGAACTACTAATACAAAAACTAACGATTCCATGATGCGATAAATTGCAGTTAGAAGGAGAGTAGCAATCTTTCACCGGACCACCAATTCGATAATGGCATACAAGAACATTGATTGAATCAATGTTTCGAAATGAATGCCCAGACAATGAGGTTACGCCGAGCGGAATATGGGCTGAATGTATCCCGGCCCTGCTACGAGGATTCTGACGGCCAGTATTCCGCGATCTTGTTTTTCAAAAACGAGACACTCCGGGCTAACTGATCCATCCCATCAACGCCGTCTTCGATACTGATCCATCCGTCGAAACCTTTACTCTTCAGCTCCGAAAAAATGGCGTCGTAATCATTGAGCCCTTTTCCGATCTCTCCATGACTGAGCCGTTTCGCGTATCCTTCTGCACCATCCTCCTCGCGACGGAGGTCTTTGATCGTCCCCTCAATCAAAAAGCGGTCACTGGCGTGCATCGTCACGACGCGATCGGAAACCCGTTTGAGTAACTCAATCGGGTCTTCACCTGCGAGATAGGTATTGCTTGGATCGTAATTCACTCCGAAGCCGGGATGCTGGATGCGATCAACCAATTGACAGAACACATCCATTTTCTGGGCAAACTCGGGATACTCCCAGAAGTCGTCTTTGTAGTGGTTTTCGATAATTAGGGTGATTTCGCGTTCCTCCGCGAAAGGCAGGCATGCCTCAATGGATTGTGCAGCGAATTCCACTCCTTCATCGATCGATAATTCAGGGCGGCGCTGTCCACTCAGCACTCGGCAGTATCTTCCGCCGAGAGAGTGAGTCATTTCAATCCAGCGTTTCTGCTTGGCAATTTCCGCCTCGCGAAATGACGGATCAGGATGAGTGAAGTCGGGGGAACAACACATCATTGGAATGACCATCCCGTGAGACTCGACTTCTTCACGAAACCGGGACCAGTTTCTCTCGTCCGCCATTTCCAGGAAACCGGCATACCATTCCACGCCATCGACGTCGAGACCGGCAGCAAGCGTGATCCATTCGGATACGGTCATGCTGCCATCTTTGCAGAGGGCGTGCATGAAGGCTTTGGGAAAGGCGGCGAGCTTTGGCATGGGTTTACAGAATTCAGTGGTCAGTGGTCAGACAGGTCGAAGAACGCTCTTCACTACCTCCCCGCCGTGCATTTTCTCAAACGCCTCGTGCCAGTCCGTCACGTCCCAGACGCCTCCGATGATAGGCTTTACGTCAAATTGACCGTCTCCCATCAGGGCAATGACGCGCTCCCAAATCGTCCAGTGATGGCTGAAGCTTCCCTGCAAGGTTACATTTTTCTGTACGAGCGGATCGAGGTTAAAGCCGAGTGGTTGCGGCCCCCAGCCTACCTTGCTAATCCATCCATTGGGGCGAACCACATCCAATGCAATCTGTAAGGTGGCACTGGCGCCTGCTGCATCGATGACTCCATCGGAACCAAGTCCGTCGCGGCTCTTTGCCCATTCGCTCGCATCACCGATAATGGTTTCGCACCCGTATTGTTCCGCGATCTTCAGGCGATGGGCGTCCTGCTCGAGACCGACGAGAGCCACCTGCGCGCCACATTGCTTTGCCATCGCCGCACAAAGAATTCCGATCGTTCCCGGACCTAACACAATCACACGGTCGCCCGGCTCGATGCGGGCATTGCGCACCACAGCATTGTAGGCGACGCAAGTGGGCTCTGTCAGGCACGCTTCTTCAAACGGCAAGCGATCCGGAACCCGATGCAGAATCCGGGAAGGGACTCGGACATACTTCGTCATTGCTCCGTCAACGCCGTAGCCAAAACCCTTTCGACTGGTATCGAGGTTGTAGAGCCCCTGTCGTGTCATCGGGTTGTCTGGATCAATGATCGCCGCGGTCTCGGAAACGACACGATCACCTTCTTTCCATATCTCGACCTCTGATCCAATCTCGACGATGTGTCCGCCGAACTCGTGACCGAGAACGACAGGATAATTCACGGGCCAGGAATGATCTGCGGTCCACTGATGAAGATCGCTTCCGCAGACGCCGACATTGGCGACTTCGAGCAGGACATCGTTCGCTCCGATCGCAGGCCGTTCGATTTCGCGAATCTCAACGGATCCGGCTTCGGGAGAAAAGTTTACCACGGCAGGCGATTTCATGATGAAGAAACTTCCTGAGAATGCACCGCATCGCAAATCAATCGCAGAGAAGACTCGAGATCACCATCCGCTGTTTTGAAAGCATCGGCATCAACTGTCAGGGGAGCACCCAGCACGACTAGCGGGGCTCCATACTGA
>JAKMGR010000619.1 GCA_022424805.1 Verrucomicrobiales bacterium | reverse complement strand
ATCAAAAAGGGTTAACTCCGTGACTTAACCCTCTTAGGTCACTGACCAAAAAGGGTTCAATCGAAAAATTCATTCTACAAAACTACTAAAATAATATGGCTAAACAACTGTCATTCGACGAAGAAGCACGTCACGCTCTTCTTGCCGGCGCACAAAAACTGGCAAGAGCCGTGAAGGCGACACTCGGGCCTGCAGGCCGCAACGTCATCCTCGACAAGAAATTCGGAAGCCCAACGATCACGAAGGACGGTGTTACCGTCGCGAAAGAGATCGAGCTCTCCGATTGCTACGAGAACATGGGCGCCCAGCTCATCAAAGAGGTCTCTTCGAAGACTTCCGATATCGCTGGTGACGGAACCACGACTGCTACGGTTCTCGCCGAAGCAATCTACACCGAAGGTCTCCGCAACGTGACCGCAGGTGCCAACCCTACCAGCCTTCAGCGCGGTATCCTTAAAGCATCCGAGGCACTTGTTGCCCAGCTCCAGGACATCTCCACTGAGGTTACAGACACGAAAGAGATCGCTCAGGTCGCTACCGTTTCTGCCAACTGGGACACCGAGATCGGAAATATCATTGCAGACGCGATGGACAAGGTCGGTAAAGACGGAACGATCACCGTTGAGGAAGCCAAGGGAATCGAAACTACACTCGACGTTGTTGAGGGTATGCAGTTCGACAAGGGATACCTTTCCCCCTACATGGTGACTGACACCGAGTCCATGGTTGCTGACATCGACGACGCGCTAATCCTCATCCACGAGAAGAAGATCTCCAATCTCAAGGACATGCTTCCTCTTCTCGAGAAAGTGGCCCAGAGCGGCAAGCCTTTCCTTATCATTGCTGAGGACGTAGAGGGCGAAGCTCTTGCGACTCTCGTTGTGAATAAGATCCGCGGCACCCTGAATGTGGCTGCGGTAAAGGCACCTGGTTTCGGCGACCGCCGCAAGGCTATGCTGGAAGATATCGCGATTCTCACCGGTGGACGCGTCATCACGGAAGATCTCGGCATCAAGCTCGAGAACGTTTCCATGGATGACCTCGGTTCTGCCAAGAGCGTGAAGATCACGAAGGAAGAGACCACCATCATCGAAGGTGAGGGGACCAGCGAAGAAATCAGCGGGCGCGTTTCTCAGATCCGCCGCCAGATTGCTGAGACAACTTCCGATTACGACCGCGAGAAGCTCCAGGAGCGTCTTGCCAAGCTTGCCGGTGGTGTTGCTGTCATCAACGTCGGTGCTGCTACCGAAACGGAGATGAAAGAGAAGAAGGCTCGCGTCGAAGACGCCCTTCACGCTACTCGCGCTGCTGTGGAAGAAGGTATCGTTCCCGGTGGTGGAACGGCTCTCATCCGAGCTCAAGTCAACCTCGGCGACCTTGGTCTCGAAGGTGATGAAGCAACCGGTGCTGAAATCGTTCAGCGCGCAATCGAAGCGCCTCTCCGCCAGCTTGCTGCAAACGCAGGTCGCGAAGGTGCGCTCATCGTTGAGCACGTGAAGAACGAGTCTGGAAACGTTGGATACAACGTCGCAACTGACACCTACGAGGACCTCGTAGCTGGCGGTGTCGTTGATCCAACTAAAGTGACTCGCAGCGCTCTCCAGAACGCCGCGTCGATCTCCGGACTTCTCCTCACGACTGAGTGTCTCATCAGCGACATCCCAGAGCCAGAAGCTCCAGAAGCCCACGGCCACGACCACGGCATGGGCGGAATGATGTAAGAATCATTTCCACATTTTGCACTGCAGGGCAGGCGCTACGCCAGCTCCGCAGTCAGAAATTTAAAAAGACCGGGCGCTCCGAAAGGGGCGTCCGGTTTTTTGTTTTTGGGGCCGACAGATCTTGCAGGCAAAGGGGATTTGTGCCCACCATCGATTTTGGGTCGAGACCATGAAGAAAACCATGAGGCATATGCCTTTCGTTCTTTTCTGCAAACTGGGCGCCGGTCCCGAATAAGTGTCCGAGCTCTTCATTCACTCAGTTGGAATGGGTCTCTATATCGACGATCATAGCATCCGGGAAATCGAAGCAAAGGATTGATCGGTGGACTGGGCCGGCTACCGGAATACCGCCGAGGGTGGCGGGAGAAGGGGAAGGAGTGGACGGA
>JAKMGR010000610.1 GCA_022424805.1 Verrucomicrobiales bacterium | reverse complement strand
GAAACTCGCAAGGGAGCTCCTAAGGAAAAAGCAAAAGAAGAGCCGAAAGCGAAGTAAGTTGACTCGCATTAAGTGTGGTCAAAACTTCCTCTGTAATTCGGTCCGAACGCCAAACCCTTTGTCTCCGTCGTCGTCGAGGCTACCGAATCCGCCAATCTGAAAGAGAAGACTCTCACTGAGTTGTTGTTGATACTGCAGGCCGATAGCGCCAGAGATGGTGTCCTTGCCTGTAGGGCTTTTTCTCGAAATTATAATCGTAATCACGCTCGGGATCATAATTCTCCTTGTAGTGCTGGTCGTGCGACGAAAGCGCATTCGCCGAGAATTGGAATCCAATCGCGAGCAAGACAACAAAGCGGATTTAGCTAGCTCTGCTCCAGCCTTTCCCGCGCTTCCGCCAGATACCCTTCATCAATTTCGAAGCCGATGAACTTTGCGAGCCCGGCCACTCCTGCTGCGCTGGCGGCATGACCGATGCCCAGAAAGGGATCCATCATCGTTGTTTTGTCAGGTTCGCTACCGTGCAGGAGGATGCACTTTGTGGCCAACTCGACGGGGAAGGTAGCGGGGTGGGGGCGTTCCTTGTTTCGCGAAACGATAGTCTTGTAAGGCACATACCAATTGGTGCCTCGGCAGCGTTTGTCCCGCCCGTCGGTATGTCCCCAGCGGGCAATGTTGCTCTTGTCTGCGTATGGCACTCCCACCGCAATTCGGTCGAGTGGAACCTTTCCCGTTTTCGTAAAATGAAAAACGAATTCGTGGCAATCGTTGATAAAGCGCTTCGAATTAATCGGTTTGAAATGACCTACCGATACGGGTTCGCCGTCCTTTTGCTCTACAGTGATGGATTTGATCCAGTGAATAGTATTCTGCAAAGTGAATAGATCACGCAAGGTGAGAGCAAGCTCGTGTGGCATCCATGGATTTGCGGGAGCAGCTCCCACGTTCAGAAAAAACGAGCCGTCAGGTTTGAGGAGGCGCTTTACTTCTCCAGCCCATTCGAGCGACCATGATAGGTAGTCGTCGGAACTGAGCTTATCGTTGTAGCTTTGGTAGGATATTCCGAGGTTGTAGGGAGGGGAAGTGACGACGATATCGATTGACTCATCGGGGAGCTTCTTCATGCCGGCAACGCAATCGCCGAGGTGGAGATCAAACTGGGTAGGTTGAGCCATGATTACGAGTTTTCGGTATCGGAGAAGCCGTCTGCAAAATTCAGAGCGCGAACCTCAAGAAGCGCAGCCGCCCTCGCCATATTGAGCTCTAGCGAGAGTTCGGAATCCTGTATTTCCATCACTTCGACAAATCCGGATCCTGCGCCCGTTTCTTTCGACCCACAAAATGCGTAAGCCGGTTTTTCCAGTTCACGACAGAGCCGGAGAACCCCGGCGGGCGCCTTGCCGCTATCCGTTTGGGCATCGAGACGGCCTTCGCCGGTGATCACGACATCAGCCCACTCGATTTGTTCTTTCAGTTGAATTTGATCGGCAACGAGATCAAAACCGGACTGGAGTGTGGCATCAAGGAATACTCGGGCGCCGAACCCGAGTCCGCCGGCGGCACCAGAGCCTGGCTCAGTCGCGGCTGACTTCGCATCGCCGTCGAGAAGGTTGATGAGGTGGCGGATTCGGGCTTCGAATTTTTCGAAATCGGCTACTTCGACTCCTTTTTGCGGGCCGTAGTTGCGGGTGCAATCTTCCCCGCCGAGGAGCGGATTTTCTATGTCGCAGGCGACGATGACTTCGGGGAGGTTCGGATTGTCGGGTGCAATGATGGCGGCCGTGTCAGGAAGCGTTGCCGGAATATTGGTGAGCTCGGTTCCATCGGAATCGAGAAACTTCCACCCGAGAGCACGAGCCATTCCAGAGCCTCCATCGATCGTAGCGCTTCCGCCGATCCCGAGAATGACTTTTTCGGCACCCTGCTCAGTGGCATTCTGGATGAGTTCGCCAGTTCCGTAGGCTGAGGCAGACCACGGGTCTTTTTTGCGATTCCCCAGTTGTGCTAGACCGGATGCTTCCGCCATCTCGATGACGGCGACACGGCCATCGTTGATCAATCCATAGCCTGCTTCGGTCTTATCACCTAGAGCGTTATGAACGATGCATTTTCTCCATTCTCCAGATAGTGCATCGGTCAGAGTTTGTGCGATGCCGTCTCCTCCGTCGGCGACGGGCAGCGTTCGGATTTGAGGCGCTTCGTTCCGACTTTCAAATCCCGAGGCAAGGCCGGCGCGAATTGCCTCACAGGCTTCGGCGGCAGTTAGCGAGCCTTTGAATTTGTCGCTGGCGACGAGGATGTTCATCGCTTGCTACGAAGGGCCATCATTTCATCGAGCAGGTCAGCCAGTTCGACTTGATCATCAGTCTCTTCCATCGCCCTTTTGATCTGGGCGAGCCGTTCCTGATCGGGAGTCGGAATCGGGCGGGTGATGGGGCCAGTTTCAGAAATGGGATCCGGTTCGGGTTCCTCCTCTGGCTCTGCGGATTTGGGAACGATTTTTTCGCTGAGGGCAACGCCTCGCTCGGAGTCAAATCGAAAAGAAATGCGTTCTTCCGGGGCAAAGAGGGAGGCGACGCGCGGGCTGTGGGTCGTCGCAAAAATCTGGCCGGGGCGATTAGAGTAGAGATCATGGAAAAACTGCATCTGTCCGCGTGCGAGGTCGGGATTCAGACCCGTATCGGGATCGTCGAGAAAGAGGAACCCAGCCCAGCTCGGTTGCTCAAAGTAGTGGGCGTGTAGGCGCGCGATACGAAGGAGATGATTCCGGAGGCCCGGGCTGAGAGCATCAAAAGCGATTTCGTCACCGGTTTGTGTGGATGCCAGGGAGCCGCTGTCGGCTGGATTAAATTCCAGGAAAGCCGGGGCGAGGACGGACTCCCAGAGTTCCTGCAAAGACTCGAGCACGTGAGGATGCGTAGCTGCAAATTCTCCATCGATCTCGGCGACGGTTCGGTCGCGGTTGTTGGGGTGCTTCAGAAACTCGTGGTAGCTGGCGGCGCGGTCGATTTCGCGAGCTTCGAGAAATTCACGAAAGCCTGCAACGCTGCTTCCATTGACCGTGTTTTTCCCGGGGCTGAAGTAGGCGAGGCCGTCGGTGGGAATGTTAGGAACGGCGGAGAGCGTGTAGTCGGAAAAGCGTTCGATGAATTCCTGGAAGCCGGGAGGGTTGTTCTCGATGGAAGACCAGCGGGATGAGTCTTCCAGTTTTCCTTGAAACCAGACGGGGTGCTCGTGGTTGGTTCCGTCGGAAGCTCGGAAAATGCGTTCCCCATTGATTTCGATACCGACGAGAATCAGCGCGTCTTCCGATGCCGCTTCGCTCGTTGCATTTTCGGGCGAGAGCACGCAAAAGAGCTGATCGAGAACGGTTGTTTTTCCAATACCGTTTGGCCCGAGAAAGCAGATGCGGGAGAGCGGATCGCCGGTTTCGGGATGGGTGAGCAGAATGTCGCAGAATCCGAATTGACGGAAGCGGGACAAAATGATGCGAGTGATCCGAGGCGTGTCAGGCATGAGCCGCGAAGGTAGAGCAGAGAAGGGTGAGACTCAAGCGGGTTGGTTGCGATGGTTTTGTGCTTTGTCTCTGCTGCCTTCCCTCCTGATCGGGGCAATACGGGGTACGAATGCAAGCTTCGTGAATTGTATTTCCTGTCCCCTTCTGTTGCAGAGCGATCGAAGAAAAACGCAGCAGCGCCAAAAGCCGGGTGGATCAGAAGTAGAGTTTTGGAGAAATTAGATTCTCAGCTTCTTTACTTCCTCCGCTTCCTTCAGAACTTGTTCCGCCACATCATCGACTCGACAGGAAGGGGTGTTTTATCGTTGTACTTCGCGGAATCTTTCGCGTTGTAGGGCGTGAGGATTTCCCCTTCGACAAGAAAGTAGATCAGCTGCCCAACTGGCATGCCTTCGTAGACGCGGACTGGTTGTTTGACTGAGATTTCGAGAGTCCAGTAGTTGCAGAAGCCCACATCACCTTTTCCGGCTGTCGCATGGATGTCGATGCCAAGACGGCCGACGCTTGATTTGCCTTCCAGGAAAGGAACGGCAGCATGGCTCTCCGTGTATTCGATTGTCGATCCGAGGTAGTTGATCTGTGGCTCGAGGACAAAACCCTCTTCCGGAATCTCAAAGTGATCGATCTCGTTGTGCTCGCGCGCATCGAGGACCCGGTTGCGGTATGTTGCGAGGTGCTTGCTGAGATGTACGTCATAGCTGTTGGTGCCGAGGCAACTGCGATCGTAGGGTTCGATCACAATTTCCCCTTTCTCTATCGAGCGAAGTATTTCGGAGTCTGCGAGAATCATTTCTTCACGGATACGGACCGCAGGCCCTCGGGCAAGGGAATTTTTCGCTAAGAGGAAGAGGGAAAATGCGTTGCGGCGTGACCAGGTCCAGTTCACGATAGCGCGTCCATGAGTTTCACTTCTCCGATTATTGCCATTGATGGTCCGGCTGCATCCGGAAAGAGCACCGTTGCGAAACGAATTGCGAAGGAGCTGGGCATCACTTTCGTCAGCTCTGGTGCGATGTACCGGGCCTTTACCTGGTGGGTCTTGGAGAAGGAAGTGGAACCCTCGGATACGACGGCTGTCGTGGAACTTCTTGAAGCGACGCAATTTCAGTGCGGAGAAGAAAATTCTGCCGGCACGATTGCGATAGACCGTCAAAAGGTGACGCCGGCCCAGATGAGCGAAGAGGAGGTAAACCAGAACGTTTCCCTCGTTGCTGCCATCCCCGAAGTTCGAACGCGCCTCGTTGCCGAGCAGCGCCGATACGC
>JAKMGR010000581.1 GCA_022424805.1 Verrucomicrobiales bacterium | reverse complement strand
GTGCAGGATCGCCTCCCGGACGCACCCCGATTCAAGATCGATATCGATAGCTACCGCGCTGCCCGCGACTACCGCATGATCGAAGAAGCCGAGGCCGCAGCGGCTCGCGTGATCGCCGGTGGAGCAGCCCTCAGGCTCTCACCTATGAACTCCTACCAGCGTCGCTTGGTTCACAATCACTTCAAGGACCACCCCGACGTAACCACCTGGAGTCCAAAAGACTCAGCAAGGCTGAAACGCATTACGATTAAGCCAAAAGGCGACGGGAGTGACAAATCGCCGATTAAGGCCTGATTTTTTGCTAAATTGTTGATTTTTTTTAATTTTGTGCTAAGCGCAAGGTTCACCTTTTAGCTCTGTGCCACGGCGCAGTAACAACCAATCAACCACAGCCGCATAGATTTGCATCCACCCTATGGCCGATGAAGCGTCCAACATTGTAGCGTTTCCCGGCGCCGAAGGTGAAAGCAAGGCATCCCCCTCCGGAAAAGGACCGATCACCATGAGAAGCGACCTAGTCGAGAAGGCATCCGAAATTATCCCGGAACCACCGAGATTGATTAATCTCGTGTCCGCACGTGTGAAGCAACTCAACATGGGCCGCACACCACTGGTCGAGACGGATCACCGCATGGGTGCCGCCGACATCGCTCTCACTGAGATCATCGAGGAGAAGATCCAAGTTGACGAGACCGAGGAGGAGTAAGGTCTCCCTCTCCTCAATCCCGCAGCGATTCGAGATATTTCCATATCGCTGCAGCATCGGCTTTCCCCGATTCATCATCGGGAAACACATCGGGCATCGGAGCCCCGTGCAACGTCTCGGCAGGATTAACGACTGCATGGCGAAACCACGAAAAACGAAGCCGGTCAGGCGTGTGCTGCAAATTGATACCTGGCAGAGTTTGCACGCCATCCGGATCCGGCTGGTGGCATTGCACACAGTTTTTGCCTCCCTCGGAGAATAGTTCCCTCCCCTTTTCCGCAGTTGCATCGCGCGGCACTCGTTCCTTCGGCATGAGGTCATATTTCCGAAAGGCCGCAGGAAAGGGTTCAATCTCCCGCTCGGCGTATACCGGCATGCGAGCTGCCTGGTAGGATCTCACTCCATCTTTTCTTCCGCTCAAGATCCCTTTTAGCCATTCTTCCATCAGCCTCGCCCCCACACCATCGAGCATCGGTGGTAGATTTCCCCAAGGGCCAAATTCGATGGCCTTATCGTCGGCAAACCCAAAATAGACCTCACGAGAAGTTTCGGAGCCACCAACACCGTCCCGCTCGTGGCAAGCGTAGCAGTTCAATTTTTTCATTCTCCAATCCAGCAAGTTGGGCAATGCCATCCCGTCCTTTTTGTCGATTCGTTCCAGAGTCGCGCGAATCGCCCGCTTCTGCACGGTATCGAGCCCGAAAAACGGAATCGCTCCTCCCTGCGGTCGCTCGGAAAAGCACCCTCCTTCCGAATCAGTCGGCAACTTAGCGAGGGAAGTCGCACGATGCAGAGTTCGCTTTTTCTCACCCGGAACGGTGTGGCACGCCGTGCAGTTCTTCTTTTGAAACAGTTTTTTTCCAATTTTTGCGAGCGATTCATCACGAGCAAATGGTTCGTCACCTTGCAGTGCTTGCGTTAAATTATCGGGGAGCTGGAGGTCGGGGCCTGCCTTCAGGTATGCAGCTAGATTCGCCGCCTCCTTCGTCGAAAGCTGAAAGTCTGGCATTCGACCGGACGGCCGGTGCTCATTTGGCGAAAGCAGGAAGTGCGTGATCGCATTCAAATCATAGAGGTCCGCAAGATTCATGGGCACGCTCGGGAGACCTACCATTTCTATCTCCGCATTTTCGGGTATTCCCGGCGGACGGTATCCGGCCTCAGGTGCATGACACGCCGCGCAACCGATCCGGTGATAGAGCGAACGCCCCGCCTCAATATCCCCTCGCGGATATTCGGGCACTTCATAGGTCATCGCCGCAAGGTATTGCTTCAGGGCCTCCACCTCCTTGAGGTCGCGATCGGGACCCGCGAACAAACTCGGCATGACCGTATCGCGTTTCACAAAGCGCGGATTGCGGATCATCAACTCGAGATTGATGTGATCGAGCCGGGTCGCGACACCCTTCAGGTTGGTCGCCTCGACACCCGTCAGCAAATGACGCAGCGAACGCGGGGGCTCATGACAGGAAACGCAATTGAGCTCATTCAGGAGAATCAGTCCGCCGCCAGCGAGATAATCATCATCGTCGAGACTGCTGTGAAAACGTTCAAAGCCGACGACGTAGGGATAATTGACCGGCTTCGCATGGGCGGGATGCGCTTCGGTTCGAAGTGGGCATCCCAGGAAAAATACCCCTGCCAAAAAACACAAACTGAACCCTGCTGGGCACCACCCTGTTATGTCACGCACCATACCCTGTCAGGTCCTTGACCATACCCTGTTAGATCCCGATTAATCGACAATTCGACCATCGACAAGTGTGACTTTTCGATCGCCCAGTTCTGCCATCGACTTGTCGTGGGTTACAACGAGGAGCGTCCGCTCGTTTTCGTTGATCAATTCCATGAGCAAATCCATGACCGCTATTCCCGTCTTGGTATCGAGATTTCCTGTTGGCTCGTCGGCAAAGAGAATTTTGGGATCGTTGATGAGAGAGCGAGCAATTGCGACGCGCTGCTGTTCTCCGCCAGAAAGTTCGTTTGGAAGATGATGCAGTCGATCAGCCAAGCCAACTCGTTCGAGCAACTCCTCGGCTTTGTCTTTCGCTGCGGTCCGTTTAATCATCGCTGGCACGAGGACATTTTCGAATGCCGTGAGCTCCGGCATCAAAAAGAAACTCTGGAAAACGTATCCCATGCTCGAGTTGCGAACGCGGGCCTGCTCCTTTCGGCGGAGCCGGTAGAGCGAACGGCCATCAATGAGAACATCGCCTTCGTTCGGCCGCTCCAGACCAGCCAACGTGTATAGGAGAGAAGTTTTGCCTGCACCGGAAGGTCCGACCAGGAAAAGCTTTTCGCCTCGTTTCACATCGAGCGAGACTTTCTTAAGAACCTCGATTCGATTGTCGCCGACCTGAAAGGTCCGGACGATATCGCGAGCTTCTACGGCAGATTCGATTGAGGGGGCTGAATCAGTCACGCGCGAACATCCACCCGATCCGGCAGAGAAACGAGAATTTTTTCTGGAAAATAGCGGAGAAAAAATCGGCTCGAATACCTAATCTTCCTGTCGACTCAACGTTGCATTCCGGCGCGATTTCGGGTATCACGCAGAGAATGGCTCGTGCTTCGTTTTTTCAATCCAGCCTCTGGAAGATTCTCGTCTTCCTTTTCGGGACCGTCGTGCTTTCTGCTATTTTTGCTCCGCTACTGTATTGGGGAGGCAAGCATGTCGTGGCTCAGGGCTGGCTGGAAGGCACCTTTCTTGAGGGAATAAACGGATCACTGGATCGAGGAAAGTTCTCCCGTTACTTCAACCGGGCCGTGCTTCTCGCCGCGCTGCTTTTGATCAGCCCGACGCTGAAATGGATGAATCGCGACAAATCGAAGCGGCCTTCCGTGCGCGAATTTCTTGGACTCGAAAGCAACCCGCATCCCTGGCGCCACTTGCTGATCGGATTTCTCGTTGCCGGAAGCTCGCTACTCCTCCTTGGTTGGTTCTATGTGAGTCGCGGCTGGTATGTCCCGAGTGAAACGGAAAAGACGATCGTATCGGTTCTTCTTTCCGCACTGGGAACAGCCCTCGCGGTCGGGTTTCTCGAGGAGTTCGTTTTTCGCGGCGCGCTCCAGGCCGTCCTGGCGAAAGTAATGAAACCACGAATGCTCTATTTTGTAATCGCGTTCTTCTTTGCCGTGATTCATTTCTTCAATGCTCCCCGCAACCTCGAAATCGGCGAGGTAACCTTCGGAACAGGGTTCTGGTTTGTCGGGCGGATTTTCGAGCATTTCTTTTCTCAGTTCGCGGACCCGTATTTTCTCGCCGCTGAGTTTGCCGTACTTTTCGCCATCGGCCTGGTGCTCGGATACACGAGAATGAAGA
>JAKMGR010000578.1 GCA_022424805.1 Verrucomicrobiales bacterium | reverse complement strand
TCAAGGAGGCGCTGGTAGTGGGTGATGACAAGAAATCCACGATCGGGAGAACGCATGCGATTGACGCCTTCGGCAACAATTTTCAGAGCATCAATGTCGAGTCCGCTATCCGTCTCATCGAGGACAGCATAATTCGGCTCCAGCATCATCATCTGAAGAATTTCGTTTCGCTTTTTCTCTCCGCCGGAGAAGCCATCGTTCACGGCGCGACCTGTAAATTTTCGATCCATGCTGAGAGCATCCATTTTCTCATACATGGTCTTGTAAAAAGCGACGGCGTCGATTTCTTCCCCTTTGGGCAGACGAGCCTGAAGAGCGGCGCGCAAGAAGTTCGCATTGCTGACTCCAGGAATTTCGTGAGGATACTGGAACGCGAGAAAGAACCCGGCACGGGAACGCTCGTCGATTTCCAGATCGAGCAGGTTTTCTCCATCCATGAGAACCTCTCCCTCGGTGACTTCATAATCCTCGTGTCCGGCCATCACCTTAGAAAGAGTCGACTTTCCGGAACCATTCGGCCCCATGATAGCGTGCACTTCACCCTTGGGAATCTCGAGAGTAAGCCCCTTGAGGATCTCCGTATCTTCGACGGATGCGTGAAGGTTTTTGATTAAGAGAGAATTGCTCATTGTAGTAAAAAATCTGTTATTTCGAATCGCGGCAGTCCGGGCAGAGTCCTCGCATCGCAACATTCATTTCCTCGATACGCGAACCGCTGGGTAAATCCCATGGCTCGGAGGCATCCGCTTTGTCTTGCAAATTCACGTCGAATACCGCGTTGCACTTCGCACAGAAGAAATGCGCGTGCGGCTGCAGATTGGGGCAGAAACGAGAGGCCTCACGATGAAGGTTCACCTGCGTGATGGCTCCCGCATCAGTAAGTGTTTCGAGGCAGTTGTATACCGTGGCGAGCGAGATTGTTGGCATAATCTCTTTTGCCCGAGTGTAAACCGAAGAAGCAGTAGGATGCTCCTTCGCCAACTCCTGGACCACTTCGTACACGACTTTCCGCTGCTTCGTCATACGAAGCCCACCCAATTTCTCGGCAACTTGGTCGTCTGTGATCTGTTCTGCCATCTGTGTGTTCGCGAAGAGAGAGTATACTCACTCGACAATACGACACCCATAGCGATCCAGTTGTTTAGATCAAGAATTATTCTAAATAAAAAGAAAAATTTCCCCATTCGCGTTCAGAAAAGCGTTTCAGACTTGGGATTTTCTTCGTAGCCTGTTATTGATGGGGAAATCGCTTCGGACAATTTCTGGTAGTCTCGTGGCTATGGCATTTTCGCTCCTCTGCTTGGCTCAGGAGACTTCTAACTACCAACCAACCTGGTTCGGCGTAGAAGATGGGCAGGTTCCACAAGACCCTCGTCATTTTCGTGGTGGCAGATTCTACGATTTCCCCGATTGGAAGGTGAGTCAGGATCTCCCCAATGACGTTTTTACTTTCGCCCGCCTCCGCTACAACTCCGGGACATGGATGGGACAACGCGCCAAGTGGATGATCGACTATCCCGACTCGGAATTGAATTTCTCGTATCGCCTGCAACAGCTGACCTCACTGGAGGTGAATCCCAAAGGAGCGATTGTCGACATCGAAGCCGAACAGTTGCGGCACTATCCTTTCATCTACATGATCGAGCCGGGCGACATCTGGCTGACGGAAGAAGAGGCCCTCACTCTCCGCGAGTATATGCTCAACGGCGGCTTCATTATGGTCGATGACTTCTGGGGCTTCTACGAATGGAAGAATTTTGAACGCGCTCTGCGTTTGATTTTTCCAGACCGGGAATTTGTCGAGTTGGAACTCGATCATCCGATCTTCCACATGGTTTTCGATGTGGAAATCAAACCTCAGATTCCCGCCGTCGGAATGGCCCAGATGGGAAGGGAACAAGGTATCACCTATGAGTGGAACAAGCCCGGCTCTGAAACACCTCACTACCGCGCCATAATGGATGATGACGGGCGAATCTGCATGATGATCTGCTTCAACACCGACCTCGGAGATGGGTGGGAAGAGGAAGGAACCGATCCGTGGTATTTTCGGGAATTCTCGGAAAAGTATGCCTATCCCCTCGGCATCAACATTGTGTTTTACGCGCTGACACACTGAGCTTTTTTCGAAACTGGAAGAAGTCGGGGCCAGTTCGCGCAGTAGCTTTCATGATTACAGCTACTCGAATGGCAGTTTGAGCAGGAGCAACGGATGCCCCCCCTGGCTCACACTATCACTCCCCCGGCTTCGGTGGAGTTCCAGGGATCGGAATGTTCGGGGAAGCAGGAGCACCGCCCAGCTTCGGTGGAAGTTTCGGAGCTTCAGGCGCGCCGCCTCCTGGAGCAACTGGAGCGGGCTTGGCTGGAGTTGGTTGTGCAGCTCCGGGGACAGGCGCCCCTGGTTTGACCTGACCGAGCTTCACCGTAGAATTACCGGTAGAAGGAGCCGTGCCAGCGGGCTTGACCGGGGCGGCTGGCGCAGCTCCCGCGACAAGTGCGGGTGCGTCTTTCTTCTCTGCGTCGATGGACGCAATCAATTCTTCCACAGGAGTGGCCTCCAACACAGCGGTTGGCACGAAATAGGCAGGGATCGTATCTCCAAACAGGATACGATCCATTGGGCTGAGCTCAACACCGTCCCCGACGGGAGCACCGTTCACTTTTGTTCCGTTGGTGGAACCACCATCGACAAGCTTCCAGCCCTCCTCAGTCGCTTCAAACGCTCCATGCTGCACGGATACTTCGGCGACCAGAATCTGGATTCCGCTATCGGGTCCACGCCCCACGCTAACGCTGTCGCCCTCGAGCTTGTGCTGGCTAGGGTCCCGACCGGGCATGCTGACAATGAGAGAAAATTCCTGCTTTAGCATGATCGTACTTTGAAAAATTTGCGGGAGCTTGTCAACTCACGGCGAAAATTGCGATCATTTTTTTTGCAGACTGAGCCATGCCCGCACCCCCGAAAGCATTCCAGCGCGATTCGATTCCCGAAAAGGTTCATGCCGGGCACCTCCAATCAACATGAGCGTCGCCTTATCATTGGGGAGGCGGTGGAAAAACTCTTCCACGAACTGCGGTGGACAAACTGTGTCATCAGTCCCCTGGGTAATCAAAAGAGGCACTTCCGAAATCCTCGCATACTGAGGATCATCCATTTTCTCCCCTGCCAGAATCAAATCGAGCCCTGCCCGGACCGAGATCCGATTGTGACTTCCCTCTCGAAAATGAACCGGATCCTCACCCGGAGCGACGTGGTAACAATCGGACGGATGAACCCCCGTGCTCAAAGTGAATTGAGGAATGAGTTTTGCCAGTTTCTTTGCCACCCAGATCTTCCAACCGCTCTGATCATGATCCGGGCGAAGCAGCGGCGATGACAACCAGACCCATTCCACATCACGGAAGGAAGGAACCGCCTCTACCCAGGAATGAATCAGAAAAAAGCCACCCGTTGAATGAGCCAGGATACCTGTGGGGAAAACCTCTTCCCGCGAAAGAATTTCCTCCAAAAACTCATCAATGAGCCGAGTTGGGAGCAAGTCACCGCGCGTTCCCTCAGACCTGCCATTCCCCGGCCAGTCCAAGCCGATCACCGAATAGCCTTGCTGCGTGAGAAAGCTCACCGCCCATTCATGACGTCCGAAGTGATCGCCAAGACCATGCAGAATCAGAACCGTTTCTCCGTTCGGTTTCTCCGGTCGAATTATCTCTACGAAAACATCTCCATCTGCCACCTCGCTGTGGAAAGTTCTGTCTGTTCGATTGCCACCCATATACCGCCCCAATCTTCCCCGAGCCGGGAAATATTCCAGTTGCCATTTTTTCATCCTTCGCGTAGGTTCGCCGCCCTCCTGCGGGAGGTAATGTGCGCGGTTAGCTCAGGGGTAGAGCATCACCTTGACACGGTGGGGGTCACTGGTTCAAATCCAGTATCGCGCACCATCTTTTCTCACTGGTCCATGGCCGTACAATACGATTCGCCAATCTGCCTGGCCGTTCTGAACCCGAAAGGACGGGACCCGTTTCTGGATTATCACGACGGGCCCGAATCTTACGAAAAAGGCGTTCATGCGCCTGTCAATTTCCATGCCTTCGCAGCGGCAACTTACGGGGCGTTTTACGACTCCGCCGATGAGTTGTTGAAGCAAAAAGACCGCTTTGATGCGGTGCTTGTTCTAATCCGGAGACGCACCTGGATTACTTTGGCCGCGGTAAAACAACTCAAAGCTGCAGGAATGCGAGTCATTGTCTCGTGGAAAGAATGCAGCCACAACCAGGTTTCGAGACAGCTGAGAAATGCCAAAACGATTAGAGCCTACGGAGAAATACTCGCCCTAGCCGATGGCATTCTATCACCCACGCTGGCTTGGCCTCCCCGATGCGGATCGGTTGGGCAGAATGAGTTCTGGCAAAAACTGAAATTCATTCCGACTCCCTATCCCATCGACTTCTCGAGTTGGGACTTTTCCACCCCGACAGAGTCGCGAATCGGAATCCTGATTGGAACGCGGGAGTTCAAGACGGAATCCCGAAATCACATCCAGGCAATCACCCGGGCTGCGTCTCTCGCTCACGAGTTCAGCATTCCCCGCGTCACGGTGATCAATTCGGAAAAAAAACGCGGCCTCACCACGCTTGCCGAGCTTGAGTCTTCCTTCCCGGCTGGCTGCCTTCGGATCATCGAGAATCCGCTGCCGTATCTTGACTACATGTCACTTCTCAGCGGCCACCGGCTCGTCTACCAGATGGACAGGAGCACCGTCCCTGGAC
>JAKMGR010000083.1 GCA_022424805.1 Verrucomicrobiales bacterium | reverse complement strand
GCATCGTCGCCCGCGATATCGAGATTCGCATCCGCTGCCCGAAGGGCGTTCGCCCGATTCGCTTTCTCGGCCGTCCCGGGGAACTGAGCGGACAGGAAGAGTCTCTGCGCTTTGCCACAGTCTCCAGCGGACAGACTCGTGAACTGTATCTCGAATGCGAAATCACTGAAGATGCCATCGGGGATATCACCGAAATCGCGATGGTTTCGGTTTCCACAGATGAAAAGAAAAACCAATCTACCGCGCCGATCGTGGTTGGCTATACCGACGATATGAAAATTGCGGAAAAAACCCTGAACCGTGAAGTTCAGGCTGAGGCTGCCGTCTGGAAAAATGCCGTCGAGACAGAGCGGTCCATTGCACTCGCAGATCAAGGCAACATCGAAGCGGCACGCGGCAACTTTGCGAGCCAGAAAGCCGCTTTGCAATCCGCATGGACGGCCGCTCCGGCCGCGAAAAAGGCCGAGATCGCTGACGAAATTGAGTCTATCGAAGAAGCAGAGGCGGGACTCAGCAAAACGGGACTCTCCAAAGACCAGCGCAAGAAATTGACGAGCGAGTCTTTCGGGATTCGCAATTCCAAGCGATAGTAAGCAGAACCAACCGCCAATGAAACGAATTGCCTTTGTTTTCCTGATTTCGATTCTGATCCCGGCGCTGCTACTCGCGGCGCTGGCGATCCGGTCAGTCAGGGACCAGGAGGTTGTTCTCAACAGCCAGAGGGCGCTGGTTCATCAGGCGACCTGTGATGCAATCGCAGCCGACATCAATCTCTTCCTCGACGATGTCCGCGTTTTCTACAGCGATCTGGTGGATGAACTGGCAGAGGAAAACGGAGCCGCTCTCGTGAACAATTTTTCAGGGATCATAACAGATCAATGGAGTCAGGCTTCGGTCGGAGTAACCGTGAGCGATCGAGGCGAATTACTGAGTCCGCAGGCCGAGCCTGGAACAAAAGAAGCTGCTTTTCTCGAAAACAACGGAGCTTTCTTCGGAAACGAAAGGGAAGTGGAAGTGTATCAGGCTCCACAGGTTTTAAATCGCCAGGTGATCATCACAAACGAAATGAAGCGCCTGGCAGAACAGCAACCTTTGTCAAAGAAGACTCTCTCCTCTGCCCCTTCGATGGAAAAAGCAGAAGAGGCTGAAATGGCTATAGCGCCCCCACATGCGAAACGAGCGGCGGGCCGAAGCGCTGCCGGAAGTCGTGCGAACACTGCGACTGGAGAAGCTGCCCAAGCCGGAAACCTTGTTGCAGATGAAATAGCAGAGCCGACGGCGGCTTCATCAGTAGCACCCCCGACAAAGGACAACGCGTGGAAAGTCACAATCGCCCAGAACAAGCTCAGGGACTTTTCTTTCGGCAAGAAACAATCTGAGGCGAGCCCGGTAGCCGCCTCAGAGGAGATCGCCGAGGCTGACCTGGGCATTCGATCTACCGAAGAGGCACCCGGCGCCGTTCGACTCCGCACCGTGAACCCCTC
Source organism: Verrucomicrobiales bacterium (assembly GCA_022424805.1). Classification (GTDB taxonomy): domain Bacteria; phylum Verrucomicrobiota; class Verrucomicrobiia; order Verrucomicrobiales; family DEV007; genus Arctic95D-9. Next base: position 7,919 of record JAKMGR010000083.1, on the reverse strand, counting down.
GCAAAAATATCTCCCGGATCAAGATGCTGCTCTCGCCTCGATCAGAAATACATCCCGAGTCAACGCGGAGGCCCTTCGAGTGAACGAAATCACTGGCGCCGACGAAGAAGGAGCCGTAAGCCGACTGGTAAATGGAGAGCTGCACGTCCTGCTCTGGCGGCGCCCACCTTCGCTGCCCGGCTATACCTTCTGGACTGAGCTCGATCTCCGAGCGATTCGCGGAGACCTCGAAAAGCTTTTCGTCCCGGAAACACTCAACGGCTCAGACGAAGTGGCCTTTGCTTTGCTCGACACCGCAACAGAACCGATTGCCCTGTCAGAGTCCGGATTCGCTGCCGATTGGGCGGTCCCTTTCGTTGCCTCCGAGGTCGGGCAGTTACTCCCTCGTTGGGAGGTCGCTGCTTACCTTCTCGACCCTGATGCCCTCAACAAGTCGGCCGAGACGGTCAGGTTGACCCTCTGGTTAATCGTCGTTGTTTTGCTCGGCGCTGTCGGAATTGGTGGAGCATTGATTCTCAAATCGATTAACTACGAAATGAAGCTCGCTTCACGGAAAACTGACTTCGTCGGAAACGTGAGCCACGAGCTGAAGACGCCGCTGACATCGATCCGGATGTTTTCCGAATTGCTTGCCGGAAATGAAACGCGGGATCCTGACCAAACCAGGAATTACTCGGAAGTCATCAGCCGGGAGTCTGCACGACTGACTCGACTCATCGATCGCCTGCTCGACTTTTCGAGACTTGATCGGGGAGAGATGAAATTACGGAACGAGAAAATCGACCTCGGCTCTCTCGTTGAGGAAACCGTGGCTGTCTATCATCCGGAAACCGATTCTACAAATTGGAACGTCCACCTCGACCTCACCCCAGGTTCTTTTGTCAAAGGAGACCGCGACTCTCTCTCCCAGGTGATTTGGAATCTTCTTTCCAATGCCGAGAAGTACGCGCCGGAAGGCGAAGGGGTGCTCGTCGAGGTTCGCGACGATGACTCTAAGAATATCATCCTAGCTGTTCATGATCGCGGAGAGGGTATCTCCTCCGCTCATCAGCGAAAGATTTTCGAAAAATTCTACCGGGTGGACGATTCAATCGATTCCGGCGTCGAAGGTTCCGGGATAGGTTTAGCACTATGTCGCCAGATTATTGAGCAACTCGGTGGAACAATTACCTATCGCCACCGCAGCGGAGGTGGCAGCACATTTCTCGCCACCCTCCCAAAAGACGAGACCTAGGATCCACTACTCCATGAGCAATAGCGAAATCACGATTTTTGTCGTCGAAGACGACGCGAGTATCCGATTCGGATTGGAGGAAGTTCTCCGCGCGGAAGGGTATGGACTTCTCTCCTGTGAGCGGGGCGACGAGGCAATCCCGGAAATTGCGAAGGCGCTTCCTGACCTTATTCTTCTCGATGTCATGCTACCGGGAAAGAGCGGCTACGAAATCGCACAGGAACTGCGAAAAGATGGCTGCAGAATCCCCATCCTGATGCTGACTGCGAAAGGACAGGAGATGGACAAGGTCGTTGGCCTGAACAGCGGTGCCGATGACTATGTGACGAAGCCGTTTTCCATTGTCGAATTGCTCGCCAGGGTCAAGGCTCTGCTCCGGCGCAGCAATGGTTGGGCGCAGGCGGAGAAAGAAAACAAACCGGAGCCTGACGCCACCTTCTCGGTCGGAAAAGCGACCATTGACGCTGCCAATTACCAAGTCACCCTCCGGGGCGAGGCGGCCTCGTTGACTCCACGAGAATTGGAACTGATTCGCTTTCTCCACAATCACCGCGGCGAAGTCCTGAACCGTGATCGTATTCTCGAAGAAGTCTGGGGGGTAAAGTATTTTGGAACTACGCGAACGCTCGATCAGTGCGTTGCCCAAGTCAGGAAAAAGATCGGTGACGCCGGTCGCGACCCCGAGCATCTCGTGACGGTGCACGGAGTGGGCTATAAGCTGGTCTAGCTAGAATCCCGGGAGAAAATCCTCCCGTTGAGGCCCCTTGTGATCTTTGGGATTTTTCAGAGGATTGTAGCAGCGAAAGATTTCCAATTCATGTCGCCATGGTGCGAGAAGCTCTACCGGATTGCTCTCCTTGAGGAACTTCTCGTGATTCTCTTTCCCAAGCAACACGGGCATTCGATGATGAATTTCTGAAACCTGTCCCGAAGCATTGGTGGTCAGCATCGAATACGCCCGCTCCCCTTTTCTGTCCTCCCAGAGCCCCGCCGCCCAGATGACGGCATCATCGTCAGGACTCTGAAAAGCGTATGTCTGCTTGCTGCCAGTCGATCCCGTCCACTCGTAGAATGTGGAAATAGGAATGAGACATCGCTGCCGCTTCTCCCACGCCGTCGACCACATGCCGTCGAGCTTGTCGGAACGTGCATTATTGATGGCATTGTTGAAAGGACGATCAAACCCCCAACGCATCAGAGAGGCTTCGGGACCCGACCCCGAATCGGTAACCACGAGGCCCGGATCGGTTTTTCGAATGCCGAAACGTTTTTCCAAGGTCGACTCGACCCCTTCCAGGGTTTTCACAATCGCTTTTTCCCAGTCGTGATCTTTTCGCCCGCACGGGCGACCAATGTCATAGAGGTTGCACATGAATGAGATGCCGCATCATCGGCACGCAGCTCACAATAATTCATTCCTGTAGAATGGTCACTGCAGAATATCCGGGCCAATCGAGCCGCAAAGAAAAAAGTGGCGGCGGAATCCAGAAAGTGAGTTTGGCGTGGCTGAAGACTCAACACGTTACGACAAGATGCATTTCACGAAATTCATGCCCCCGTTGCCATATCTCTTCGCGCCAGTGATCTGGTGGATCTTTTATGGCTATGAAAGAGTGAAGGGATTTCAGGATGGCGCTCGCGGAACTGGAGGGATTAACATCAATGCCTACCCTAAGGGAGATGAACTGATTCCTACCGATGCGGAATTGGCCACCGGAAAACTGAATGACATGGCGATCAAAGGGACCATCCATGAATTTGGACACGCGCTGGAACTCCCGCACATTGGCCCCCGACCCGAAGTTGATCTGGGCAACTCGCTGATGGGTCCGGTGAATCGCGCCTACTGGAGTCGATCCGGATTCGTTCATGTCCGCGTCTATCTGACGCAAGCCTCCGCTTTCGCATTGTAGAAGCATACTATCTTCCGAAAGCAACGAACACCAAACCCCTCTTATCCGAAGGAGGTGAAGTTCGAAAATTTGCAATTCAAAGAAGCGGACGATGGGAAGAACATCCTTGTCACGAGCTCGCTTAAGTCGAGCGATCCTGCCCATTCCGTGATCGCCTATAATTCGGAGCGCGGGCAGTTCGGAGATTACTGGGCCCGAACCTACGTTGCGCCGATAGACGAGAAGACAGGTGCATTTGCAGTCACAGTCACCTCACCTCACAAAAGCGGATCGTTATTTCTCTCCTTTAATTTCGAATCGGTAATCAATACATCGGACGGGCAGAAGCCATTCCAAAGGGGCAGTTCGATTTCGGCTCGGTATGCTGGTCCATCCGGGGAACGCAAGTTTGAGCGCACCAGCGAATAAAGCTATTCCCCAATCTTATCGACCAGTTGATCCGGATCGCTGTCGGCGGCGTCCGCGAGGTGAGCTTTCAGCTTTGCCTGCAGGTCTGCGACGACATCAGGATACTTCTTCGCGACATTGTATGTCTCTGAAATATCGGCAGCGAGATCGTAGAGCTCAGGCTCTGCAAGCTCAACGGCTTTGCCGTAATTGATCGGCTCACGTTGCTTAAGGTGAAGCTTCCACTTCCGAGAGCGAATCGCGTGGATTTCGGCGCGAGTCCAGTAGTGGAAATCTGTTCGAGGGCTTTTGCCATCTCCCCTCAGAACAGGCGATAAGTCAAAACTGTCCATTTTCCTATCGGAGGGCGACTCCGCTCCAGACATGGCGGCAAAGGTTTTCATCAGATCAAGAGTGGATCCCATTTCCGTCACCATGCCAGGCTCTACGATACCAGGTCCCCAGAAAATTGTGGGCACGCGCTGCCCACCTTCAAAGGTCGTCCCTTTTCCTGCTCGGAGCGGTCCGGCCGATCCTCCGTGCGTTTTGAAACTCAGCCACGGTCCGTTATCGGAACTAAAAACGACGACGGTATTCTTATCGAGTCCCGTTTTGCGAAGCGTCTCCAGTACTTGTCCCACGCTCCAGTCAATTTCTTCGATGACATCACCGTAGAGACTGCCCAGTGATTTCCCGCGAAAGTCAGGATGGCAAAACAGAGGAATGTGAGGGAGCGAGTGGGCAAGATAGAGGAAGAACGGTTTTTCCTGATTCACCTCGATAAACTCTACTGCTTTCTCGGTGAATCGCTTTGTGATCGTGTTTTGATCAGCAGGACGTTCGATCACTTTTTCCCCGTCCATGAGAGGAACATTGTAGCTGTTGGTATCTGGATACCAGTTGGGATCATTCGCCATCTCGCGATAGTTGGGCGCATCGGCGACTCGGTCCATATCATTGGAATAGGGAATGCCGTAGTAGGTATCGAACCCCTGATTGGTGGGGAGAAATTCGGGAAGATGACCTAGATGCCATTTCCCAACGGCTGCGGTGGCGTAGTCTTTTTCTTTCAGGACCTCGGCAATTGTCACCTCCGACGGCGCAAGCCCTTTCGCCGAGTCTGGAAAAAGAACGACTCGCTTCGCTGAGGTCATCCCGTTCCGAATCGGATAACGCCCGGTAAGCAATCCTGCCCGACTCGGCGTGCACACCGGAGATGCCACATAAAACTGTGTCCACTTCTGACCCTCCGCTGCCATGCGATCGAGATAAGGAGTCTTGATGCTCGGATTGCCAAAACAGGAGAGATCTCCGTAGCCGAGGTCGTCGCAGAAAATGACCACGAAGTTGGGCTTTGAAGACTCTTGCCCGCGCACAGAAAGGGAAAGGAAAGCCAGGCAGATGGCGACGGCTAAGAGGAATAGTGAAGTCCTGTTCATTTTTGGAAAAGTAGTGAAAAGTATTCGAGAGGAGAAGTCGGAATGCGGGGAAAATTCTTCGCTCACTCAACCCTGTTTAGTCCCAAAGCAAACAGGGTTAGGCCGTCGACCTAACCCTGTTGGGTGTCCCTTTCGGGAAAATTTGTATTCGCCGTGGCGGGTTACATCAAGTTCATGGCGCGAGACCGCTTGATTTCGCGGACGATCTTGCGATGCAGCTTAGCGGAAACGCCGGTCGTGCGGCGGGGATAGATCTTGCCGGACTCGGTAGTAAACTTCTTGAGAAACTCAGGATTGAGATAGTGAATCTGATCCGGCTTGATGTCGTAGCGACGGCGCGGCATGCGGCGGTTCGCGCGGCGCATGTTGATCGCTCTCTGTTCGGTTTTAGGACCCATAACGGTGTTTGCGTGTGATGTGAAAATTTGGACTTCCCGAACTAGCGCTTCTCACGGTGAAGAGTGCGGCGCTTCAGGTAGGGATTGAATTTGACCTTCTCAAGACGACCAGGAGTGCGGAGACTCTTTTTGTTACGGGTCGTGACATAAATGGATGGACGAGCGCCTTCCTCTTTGGCCTCGGTGCATTCCAGGACGATGACTTCTCTTGGCATGGTCTGATTCGGTTGGTGTCGTCTGTTTGATCGCGCTCAGCACGGTTGAATGCCGCTTGTTGGCGCGAGGGCGGGTATTCTACGCGCTGAGAATGATTTCTCAACCGATAAATTTCGCAGGTCTATTTCGCTTACTTATCAACAGGCTTGGCGACCTTTTCCTCTTCTGCTCCAAAGAGTGCGCTTACAGGTGAATTGAAGGATCCTCGCGTATTCTCCTCGTCGAGTTTTTCCTGGTATTCCACGGTGCAGCGAGCGAACGGCATCGCTTCGAGACGAGCTGGAGGAATCATGTCTCCGGATCCCTGGCAAACGCCATATTCTCTGTTGTCGATACGAATGAGAGCTTCTTCGATCTCGTTAAGCGCATCCTGCTCCTGCGAGAGAATGTTGAGAGCAAAATCGCGATCGTAGGAATCACTGCCAGCATCAGCCTGGTGCATTCCAAAGGCAGATGCATCGGCGGAATCGTCACCGCGTCCGAGAGAGTCGCGAGCAACGCCATTCATTTGATCGACGAGAGTGTCACGCAGATCGAGAAGCTTCTGTTTTTGCTTCTTGAGAAATGCAGCAGTCAGTTTGCGCGGCTTGCCAGCTGCTTTTGTTGCTGCGGGGAGAGGTCGTTGTGCAAGATGAGGGAGAACAGGGCGCTTTTTTACGGTCATGCGCTTCCGGATCGGAATCTTATTGGCGACCTTTTTCTGCGCTGCGGATGGCTTTTTGGCGGCCTTCTTCTTTGGAGCCGCTTTCTTAGCCGGAGCCTTTTTCGCCGGAGCTTTTTTCTCGGGAACTGCCTTCTTTGCTGGCGCTTTTTTGGCAGGTGCCTTTTTCTTCGCTGCAGACTTCTTAGCCGGAGCTTTCTTTACAGCAGGTTTTTTGGCAGGTGCCTTTTTCGGCGCTGCAGACTTCTTAGCCGGAGCTTTTTTCTTGGGGGCCGCCTTTTTGGTAGGTGCCTTTTTTTTCGCCGCTTTTTTTGCCATGACCGTTGGCTGGTAAGATTAATTCAGAGTGAAGATTACAACCGGTTTGAGAGGCCCGGACGCCTCAAAGGCGCAATTTGTAAGGCACAGAACTGCTTCTCGCAAGCGGAAATGAAACGGAATCACCGCACTTACTCAAACGGCCATAGTATCGGGATGAGATAACTGGCGAAAAGACAGAGCCCGATTGCGAGCGGAAGCCCGATGCGACTGAAGTCAGCAAATTTGTAGCCACCGGCTCCGTAGACGTAGGTATTCGTCTGGTATCCGATGGGAGTGACGAAGCTCGCGGAGGAGGCAAACATCACGGCAACAACGAAGGGACGTGCGTCGACGCCGAGCTCCTGCGCTATCCCAATCGCAATCGGGGTTAGCAGGGCCGCGACAGCGTTGTTGCTGATCAATTCGGTAAGAACTGCAGATAGCAGATAGAGAGCGGCAAGAACGGCATAGGGTCCGTAGCCGCGGAACCACTCAGCAGCTTGTTCGGCGGCGATTCGGGCGAGGCCAGTTTGCTCCAGCCCAATGCCAAGTCCAAGCATGCCGAAAATCATGAAGATGACTTTCCATTCGACAGCCTGATACGCTTCGTCGGGGTCGATGCAATTGGTGACGAGAGTAATCAGTGCCGCAGTGAGCGCTAAGATCGGGATGTAGGCAGGAAGCAGCGCGCCTCCGATCATAAAAAGAAGCAGCGCTCCGATTGCGATGGGAGCCTTGGCACGCCGAATGGGACGCTCTTTAGGCTTCGACAGGTTGACGAAGTCTTTCTCCTTAAACAATTCAGTCATTCGATCGACGGGACCTTCGACAAGCAAAGTGTCTCCAAAGGCAAGCTTCACGTCCTCGAATTTGTTGCGGAGGTTCACACCGCGTCGATGCACGGCGAGAATGACAACGCCGAATCGCTGTCGGAAATTGAGTTCTTTCAAACTGAAACCGATGAGCCGGGATGTCGGCCCGACGATCCCCTCCATGAGCACTGCTGACTCGGTTCGGACGTGATCGAGTCCTAGTTCGCTATCGGGCATCAAATCGACGCCGGTGGTTTCATTCAGCTCGGCTACACCTGAAGCACGCGTTTTCAGAATGAGCTGATCCTTGGCTTCGAGAACAAGTTCGTTGAGCGGTATGGGCAAGGGGCGACCTTCGCGGTTCACCTCAATGACGCGAAGATTGCGCTGCCTCGCGAGAGGTGTTTCGGGAAATGCTTTCCCGATGAGGGGTGAGTCGGCGTTAACGTAGACCTGGGTCAGGAATTCCTGCGAGGCCTCCCCGTCAAAAAGCGTCGAAAGGGTGATGCGATCCGGAATGAGCCGCCACCCTCCGACGAGAATGTAAACGATCGTAATA
>JAKMGR010000573.1 GCA_022424805.1 Verrucomicrobiales bacterium | reverse complement strand
GACTCAGGATCATTGGGTGATATGGCGACGAGTTGAAAACTCTTGTCCGCATAATCATCAACGATGGATTTGATCCGCGCCTCCGCCCCTTGCGCACTCGGGCAGTGATTGCAGGTGAAGAGAATCGCGAGAATATCCGCGTCGCTGTATTCGGCGAGCTGATGATCTTTCCCATCGACTCCAGGCAATGTGAAATCGGGTGCCGCAGCCCCCAACTCCAAAGTCACAACATTTTCGGGGGCCTTGGGCGCGGCATTGGCGAGGATCAGAAACAAACAACTGATCGCTAACCCCACGACACAGAGAGGGCGAATAATCATACGAGGAAGTGCGTAGAATATCAGTTGGATGGAGTCGCTTCCCCGTTTCCAGCAGGAGTCAGAGGATTAGGGGCATTACTCGCTCCGATCACTGCTTCAAAGGCCTGAAAGAACTCTTCCCCCAAATCATGCTGGAGATGTTCCTCGATGAAACTCAACATCGCCTTGGCACCTTCAAGCTGATTCACATACTCATACATATCCCGCAGTTTTGCCCACTCCATACGAGGCAAGGTCTCCCTAATGAAATCGTCATTGTCCAATCTACGAAGAACGCCGTCACCTCGATTCTGCTGCCCTCGCGCGCGCGCCTGCCGATCTCGACTCATTCCCCGCAATTCCTTTTCTTTGTGCGCCTCAAGCATCTGAACGAGGCGTGTTTCCTGCTCGATGCGCTTATTCCAGGCATTCATCAGAGTATCTGGCTTCTCCTCCCGCAGGTAGGGTAGAATCGTTGATTCGTAAATACCGCTGATATTGAAAGGGGTGTCTTCCCAGGCATCGTTTTCGCCAAGAAGTCTCTGCAAGTTGTATGCTTCCGCAAAGACTGATCCAGCCACTGATGACGTTAGATTTCCCGTGGGCATTTCTTCGAGCCGGCTCAAGGAATCCACATACGACATGAGAGGAGTGAAAACCTGATCAATCTCTTTTGCCTCTGCTGCCTGGCAACTCAATGCGAGGTATCGGAGCTGCATTTGCAACGACTCAATAAATCCGGCGTCGCGAAGCTGATCTTCATTGGATTCTTTCCAGGCACGAAAATCGGACTCGGGTCGACCTTCACGCTCGTAGTTCACTAGTTTTTCACAATTCAGGTAGAGATCGACTGCGGCACGTGGATCTTCAGCTGCGGAAGAGAACACGCTTCCCGCTCCACTGTTTCTGGAAGACAAATGCGACTCCAGATCTGCCTTCAGCGATTTCAATTTGGCACGAAGCGACTCAATTTGCTCGGGAGTCAGCTCCTGAGCATTCACTGCAGGGGTGAAGAAAAATGCGATCGCAGTGAGCACAGGGAAAAATCGGAGGAATTCCATTCGCCAACGGTATCGAAATTTCTTCGAAGCGACAACAATCAAAATTTCGGTAGAAGAACGCAATGGCGAGACGTGAAACGGCAAATTCCTTATTACATTTTCTTTCTGCCGATCGTGTCGTTTCGGCTTGGCGAGGTCGAAATGATGTTGAAAGATACGGGAAACACTGCCACTGCAGTACGATGACGCCCACCTGCCATATCGGGTCGATTCTGCTGGCGCAAGCAACGGGACTGGAATTTCTGGAACCCGTCTTTCGCTGGGCGGAGACTCTTGCCCTTCCTGACTACATCGCTCTCGGAGCAGTGGGGGTTCTTGCTTTCATTATTGGAACGGCCATTTCGCGATCCAAGTCTCGCTCGAATCGGAATGGAGATGGCGCTCCCTCCACCGTCCCAGTTACCAGCAATGGCAGTTCGCGAAAAGACTCCAGTGCGCCGCAGGACATGCCTCCTGAAGAGCCGTCTGAATCCAACGAGGAAAAAGAAATCCATGCACCGCTGATTGTCTTCCGCTCCAATGACCCGGACCTCTGGGGTAAGGATGTCTACAGGGGCACCAATTCGCGCGCCTGTGAAATGAGAGTCACACCCGACTGGGCCAACTGGATTTCCATCAGCAGGGTCGATACGGGAGAGGTGATCTTTGCACCGACCTGGACCGTCGGCTTTTCCAACAACGATTTTCATTCCCCGACCGGCTTCAATGCGAGCCATGAACTCTTCTACGGAGCGCGGCACCTCGGCATGTTTTCCGAAACCGTTCCCAACGAAGTCGAAACACGCTTCACTTACGGAGGATGGGGATTCGGGCACCGGGTATCGGAGGACGGCGATGAGTCGGAATCGGCACAGGCTTCCGGATGGGCAGGAAAAGAAATCTCCGCCGAGACGGTCTTCGAAATCGTTCTCCACCAGAAACTGCCGGAAGGAGCAAAAGCAGACCAGGTCCTGCAAGCTGCCGAAACCGCGCTCTCGATCTGAGGCAGCATTTCTTTCATTGAGAAAGCCCCGACGAATCGGAGTGGAAAGCCGCCCGGAATCGAGTACCTTTGGGCATCCCGGATTCCTCAAACAACCCCTCCCATCTGGATATCGAGATCCCCAACTTCGAACTGCTCGGACGCATCGGCGGCGGAGCGTACGGCGAAGTCTATCTCGGGCGCTCCGTTACCGGCATGTATCGTGCCGTCAAAGTCGTACGCCGCGAAGACTTTGAATACGAGCGCACTTTCGAACGCGAGTTCGAAGGCATCCAGCATTACGAACAGGTTTCGCAGGATCATCCCGGCCTCGTCGATGTTCTTCACGTGGGCCGGAACGAGGAAAAAGGTTTCTACTACTATGTGATGGAGCTCGCCGATGATGTTACCGGCGAAAAAGAAGACTTCGACCCGGAGACCTACAAAGCAAAGACGCTCTCCTACGAAATGCGGAACGAAAAGGCGAAGTCAATTCAGGAGACGGTAGAACTCGGCATTTCCCTCGCTGGCGCGCTCGGCCACCTTCACCTCGCGGGGCTCACTCATCGCGATGTAAAACCCTCCAACATCATTTTCGTAAAGGGAGTTCCCAAGCTTGCTGATGTTGGACTCGTCGCCCTCAGCGGTCAGCGAACCTACGTCGGGACGGAGGGTTACGTTTCTCCGGAAGGTCCCGGCACGAGTGCTGCTGATCTCTATTCGCTCGCGATGGTACTCTATGAGATTCACACCTGCAAAGACCGTCTCGATTTTCCAGAGCTTCCGACCAACCTGGAAATCCCCCCGACCGTAAATCGCGACGAATGGCGAGCCCTCAACGGAGTTATTTGTCGCGCGGGTTCACCGGATCCCCGGAAACGTCACGAATCAGCCCACTCTTTTGCTCTCGCCCTTCGGCAGGTTCTCGACGCCGCATTGCCGGGCGGAAGAAAGTCTGCTCGAAAAGGGCAGAATAAGAAAAAGGGATTCTCTTTTGGAAAGTTCGCCGCAATAACAATGCTTCTTGTCGTGCTCGGTGGAGCAGGGACGGCCTATTTTCTCTGGAAAGACAATATCAATTTCCGGGAGGAGAAAAACAAGCTCATCGCTCAGATTGATCCTGGCAAAAATCCCGACAATCCGGTCGGTCCTGACATTGCCATCACTCCTCCCGATCTCGGCACCGATGTGAAGCAAATCGTGACTCCCGAGCCCGAACCCGCTCCTGAGCCAGTTCCCGATCCGGAGCCCGCTCCTGAACCAGAGCCGGAACCGATGCCGGAACCCGCGCCGGAGCCCATGCCAGAGCCACCCCCACCAGATGACAAGCCGATCGTTCCCGTAATCGTGAAGGGTCAGGTTGAAATCATGAGCGAACCGAGCGGAGCCACCGTTTGGATTGATGGCGAAGAAAAAGGCCGCACCAAAACCGCACCTATCGAGCTTCCTCCCGGGCCGGTCGAAATTGTGCTGAAGCATCCCGAATACCGCAACACGATTCACCGCACGACGGTGAAAGACGGTTATCAGCTCTTCAATGTAAAGCTTGTTCCAAATATCGGCCCGATACCTGGCCATCCATGGATCAACTCGCTCGGCCTGACTTTCCTCGAATCACCTGAGGGTGCATTCCAGAGCGTGGAACCGGTCTCAATGCAGGCCTTCAATCTGTTTCTCGAAGAAACGCAAAAAGAAATTCCGGCAACCGGCTTTCTAAAGCTCGCTCTTGTCCG
>JAKMGR010000061.1 GCA_022424805.1 Verrucomicrobiales bacterium | reverse complement strand
CCTTTTCCCGATCCAGATGGAGAGAATGGCAACGCTGGCGAGGAAGGCGATTCATGGGGAGCGATGTTTGATTCCGATCTCGCGCCAGAAGTATCGGAAACCACCGAAGAACCTGCTCCCTCTGAAGCCGCACCCGCCCCATTTCCGGAACCACAGCCCCAACCAGAACTGACTCTGAATGATAATGCCATGCCCGGACCAATCACCTCACCACCCGAGCCTACTCCCGAGGCGAAGCCTGTCGTCACGGGATTCTCGACATTTTCTGATTTTGCCCCCGCTGAAGAAAAGGCAACGAGTGAGGCTCCCCAAGACGTCTGGAGCGATGACGATGCTAGTGCACCTGAGCCAAACTTTCAGGTTGATGGACTGGGTATTTCCGTTTCCGAAGAAAAAGAATTGGATACAACCCCGGAGCCACTCACTGATCCCGCTTCCGACGCTGGCGACTCACAAAAGGAAGCTGATTTTCAAGTCGAGACGGTAAGCCCTGTGAACGATGAAATGCTGGAAATGGGAGCAATGCAGGAAGATTCCGATATCAGCCTCCGTGATTTGGAGCTGCGTGCCATTTTCTCGACTGATGAAAACTTCACACTCTCAGCCGTCGCCCAAAAAGTAGTTGGCCTCGAAGGGGTTGAGGGATGTGCTCTCGCGACCAAGACGAAGCTGGTGCAGGCCTCAAAAACGGAACAAAGCCGACTCGGTAGCGAGGCCCGTGAGATGATTGGAACGATCCGGAATCTCGCGAAACTTACTGGATTACCGGAGGCTCGATCGTTCACACTTCATACGGATCGTGGGACTGTGAGTATCTTCCTCGAGGGGGACTGTTGCGTCACGGTAAATCATTCATCGAGCGAATTTCGTCCTGGGGTAAAAGAAAAGCTGATATTGATCGCGCGTAGCATCCACAAACTGGAAGATTAGAGGAGCGGGCTATGGCTTTGATAAATCACGATAGAGGCGAGATTCAATTCAAGGTTGTCTATTGTGGGCCGCCTCTCGGAGGGAAAACGACGAATCTCTACTACATTCATCGTCGTCTCGATCCCCGGTGGCGTGGTGATCTCGTCTCGATTGCAACAGAACAGAATCGGACAATTTCTTTTGATTACCTTCCCATCGAAGCTGCTGAGGCTAACGGCTACAATGTCCGTTTTCAGCTCTATACAGTGCCGGGACAGAAAGTAATGAGAGAGACTCGCAAGGCTGTCCTAGCTGGTGCCGACGCCGTGGTTTTTGTCGCCGATTCGGATCCAAACCGACTCGAATCGAACCGAACATCACTCGACGATACTTTCGGCTGCCTTCATGAAAATCGAATCGACCGAGCTGCGATTCCTTTTGTCTTTCAATTTAATAAACGAGATTTGGCGGGAGCGACTCCCTCTACCATACTCGATGAACTGCTTAAAGCGCAGACGCCCAGTTTCCTGGCCTGCGCGATAACAGGATACCAGATTTTTGCTACCCTCGATTGGACAACTCAACAAGTCCTCCAAGGATTTTATCGATCTATCGTTACAAAAAACAGCAATCGACGACCGGCTCTTGAGCCAGTAGTGTGATAGCCTTTTAAAATCGGTAGGAATTTCTACATGGAAGAAGAAGAACAGAATGACTCGGATCATTCTCCAGCGGTCCCGTTGGAGATAACAGCCGAAAGGGCTTCGCAGGTCGACGACCAGCTGCGGGATTTCGCGGAAGATGCCGAGCTGGAAACTGCACTCGTAGTCGATCAGAGCGGAGCGTTAGTGTCTGGTATTTCCTCTGAAGAGGAAGTTACGATCGAGGTGATTTCTGCTCTCGTCGCCGGAGCTTGCGGAGCCATGCGAGCGTTGGTCTCGGAGTTGGGTGAAACGGGCGGTATCGAAAGTTTTCATCAGGGAGAAAATCGTGTCGTTTACTTGAGTGAGATTATTCACCGCTTTGTTCTTGTGGGGGTGTGTTGTGCGGGGACACCAGTGGGAGTGATTCGGGAAACAGCGAAACAGGTTCGTCCCGCGTTGGTTGAATTGCTTGTCGATCTCGAAGTTCCGGAGCCTCGTCCCGAGCCGAAACCGGAAAAATGTTCTTTGCGACGAATTGCGGTG
>JAKMGR010000058.1 GCA_022424805.1 Verrucomicrobiales bacterium | reverse complement strand
GACATCTCTGTGGTTGATCGCGAGGTAGATCCGCCCCACTTTCAGACATTGATGGCGATTGCGACGAAAGCTCTATCCTGAATTCCCCCGTTTCATGAATCAATTCCTTGCCGCGGCTGTACTTCTTTTTCTTCCCGGCGCGGCGGTAGCTCAATGGAAAATCGTTGACGATAGTCCGGCGCAGGGTCTTGAAACGCCACTGATTCACGAAAAGAAGCTCGTATCAAAGGCGGGCGGCACGGGATTTTTCGCTTCGAAGCGCATCGACCTGATTTGGTTTCATGCTAACAAGCACACCTTCTGCGTTGTCGATAATGGTCCGATCGATCAGCCAAACTATCCGACGCTCGCCGCCGCAATGCAGAAAAGTAAATGCCTCGCGGGAGTAAATGGCGGGTTCTTTCTAAAAAGCCATGCGCCGTCGGGCCTTATGGTCACTGGCGGACGATCCGTCGGGCGGTTTGGGCAAGGCGGATTGCTGAGTGGGGTAATTCTTTCCAGTGGGAATCGCAATCCCCACCTCCTGCGGCGTGCTGAGTATGGTCCAAAATACAAGCCCACCGATTTGATTCAGGCTGGGCCGTTTCTCGTTGATCAGGGCGCAACGGTGAAGGGGCTTTCTCCGGAAAACTCCCGCCGAAGGACTTTTGTCCTGCACGATGGCGGAAAATGGTTCGCGCTCGGCCTGAGCGATCCATTCACGCTCGCTGAACTGGGGCAGGTTCTCGCGCAGAAAGAGATTTCTCCAAAGCGAACCGTCCACCGTGCTCTTAATCTGGACGGCGGAACATCGAGCGGGTTGTTTCTTGATCGAGGAGAGCATGTCGAACCTATCCACGTTGAGCCGTTTAAAACGGTGCGGAACTTTATAGGGATTGTGGTTCGATAAAGAGTTTATGGACGGCCCTGACTGGCTTAGTCCATGGAATCAGGAGGGTGTAAATTCTTTGTCACGTTCGAGGCGAATGCCGTTATATTCATCCGGTGAGTGATAAAGAAACAGAAACAGAGTTTGTCCTGCGGGTGCAGGATGGTGACTTGTCTGCTTTCGAGGAGTTGTTGCATCTGCGCGGCTCCCGGCTTCGTGCGTTTGTTGCAATGAAGCTGCCGATTCCTCACCTGATCGACGAAATCGCCCACGAAGCTTTTGTTTTCGCTCATCGCAATATTCACGATTTCGAGGCGGGAACGGATTTTGGCAAATGGCTGCGCGCGATTGCTTTTAATCTCGTCCGGAAAGAAACGCTTCGTTACAAGCGTCTCTCGAACAATCGGGAAAAGTTCATGGAGCATTTTCTGCTGGAGCAATCGCGAAAGTCCGATGTCGCTCCCGATTCTCCGGTGATCATTCATTTGGAGGAGTGTTTGCGGAAACTCCCGGATCAGCAGCGCAGGTTGTTGAAGCACAAATACAAATTTTCAGAATCGTCCCGCGAGATGGCGGATGCGTTTCAGCAAAGCGAAGCCTGGGTGCGAACGACGCTCTGTCGAGTGCGCACCGCTTTACGAAAGTGTATTGAATCGCGGATGGAGGCGCCGCCCGACTATTTCTAGGCCCCTTTTGTAAAAATGGATTCCGTTCACATTGAAGCTTATCTTGCTGATGAACTCGACCAGCGCGGTCGGGAACAGGTCGAGCATGCTCTGCGCAATGATGCGGTTCTTCGTTGCAGCTTTTACACCCAGGTCCAGATGGACTCTGCTTTGAATGGTCTGCTCGGCGAAGGAGAGATGATGGACGAGGAATCCTTCGAAAAGTCTGTTATGGCTCGTCTTCGCTCAGAAGGAGCGGATGGTTACCATGGTTTTGCCAAATCAGTCCTCACCGAGATTGTCGAAGAGCGCGAGGGCGTTGTTCCACTGCGCTGGCCGGATTTGGTTAAGGCAGGCTTTATTTCTGCAGCAGCTACGATCGCGCTGATGTTTGTGCTGCAGGGGATTATCTTCAGCGACGGCTACACTCCGTCGACGGTATCCCACTATCCCGCATCGGGTCCGGTTTTCGTGGCTCGTCTGGAGCAGAGCACGAACCTGCAGTGGTCACGGGCGACGGAATCGAATATCCGAGAGGATGGATGGTTGAAAAACGGCCTGCTCGAAATTGAATCGGGTCAGGCTAGGATCGTTTTCAATTCCGGCGCGTCGGCGATGATTGAAGGTCCCGCCTCGCTGAGCATCGAGTCGAGTAATCGCGTTTTTCTCCAGTCAGGTCGACTCACTGCTGAGGTTCCGCCCCCAGCATCCGGATTCACCGTAAATACTCCACGCCTCAATGCCGTTGATATTGGGACACGTTTTGGAGTAGAGGTTCTGCCGAATGGTGATTCGGAGCTTCACGTCATGCAGGGTTCCGTCGAGGCGAGCCGGACGAGTGGGAATCTGGAAACCGTTCTTGTTGAGGAAGGGCTCGCCCTAGTTGCGGATTCGAGAACGCGTAACCAATTGGAACCGGTGCCCTATGCCGGAGAAGATTTTGTGATGACGGTGGGAAGAATGCCAATCCCCGTGCCGGCGCTTCGCTACACTTTTGATGAATCTGTTGGCGCTATGATTGAAGACACAGGCAGTGATCGGCAATACGACATTCCCCTGGTCGCTGCCGGTGAGTTGGGAAATTCCCCGCGCCGTTCCATCGGGAAGTCGGGCTCAGGCCTTGTTTTTCAGCCGCAGACCTTCATGGAAGTTGCCCTGTCTCATGATTTTCAACTGGATGACCCTTTCACGATTTCATTCTGGGTGCGTATCCCGCCTGAACTTGGAAACGAGGCCGATCAAGTGCTGCTCCGCTATGGCACCGAAGAAAGTGGCTGGAGTTTCCTTTGCAATCTTTCCGGAGAAGGCGGAGCACGTGGAGCGGTTCGAGTTGCCGCTGGCGATGGCCAGATTGTCGGGACTACGGATATTGCGGACGGAAACTGGCACCACGTTGCGGGTCGCTTCATTGGTGGAAACAAGGCAGGTATTTCCTCTCACCTCCACCTTTTTGTCGATGGGGTTCTCGAATCTTTCACAGGATTTGAGCCGTCCAGTATCCCATCCAACCGCGCGGAGATTCTTCGAATTGGAGATGCCGGTGAAAATGGCCTCAGTGGCTCCATTGATGAAGTTAACGTTTTTCGCGAAGCCGTTCCCACCATTGCGATTCAGGGGCTGAGCGAAAATTGATAAAAATAGCAATATAATTTCCATAAAACATAACCTATTCTTGTAACACATGATTCTGCGCGCGTTATACCATCTCGGAGATCGCGTCTATTTTTTACACAAATCAACCATGAAAAAACAACAAACATCCCCACTGCGAATCGCCGCTGTGCTGAGCGTTTTTGTTCTTTTCTCTACCGCTGTTCGCGCTGAGATGAGAACCTGGACCTCTTCAGACGGACGGACTCTAACAGCGGAATTTGCCGGTACTGTAGGTGCCGGTGCTAATGCTGCCGTAAAGCTGAAGCTTGAAAATGGCAGCGTGATTAATTATCCGGTCTCGAAATTGAGCGAAGAGGATCGGCTCTTTGTGAAAGGAAACCTCCCTACCGATCCAAGAGCGCTTGCCGCAGAAATTGACACTCTTGTGAAGAACAAGCAGGCCGAGAGTTTCTACAAGCTTCGCGACGAACTCGCGGAACTTCCTGAAAAGAAAAGCCTCACTAATGCTGAGAAGGCAAAGCGCAAAGAGGATATCGAGCGCGAGATGGAGATGTGCAAACCGAACAACATGACGAACGACAACCAGTTCCTTCGTCGCATCTATCTCGACATTGCTGGCCGCATTCCGACTTTTGTAGAGGCCGAGAAATTTCTTACCAGCCGTTCAGCTGCGAAGCGTGCCGAGTTGATCGATGAGCTTCTTGATTCTCCAGCATTCGCAATGCGGATGTATAACTACTACTCCGATCTCTTTCGAATTCGTGATGGTGTTACGATGATGGGTAACGGCGACCTCAAGGCTGATCCGTACATTGAGTTCATCAAGGCATCGATTCGTGAGGACAAGCCATACAACGAGATGGTCAAGGAGCTCCTCTCTGCGACCGGTCAGATCTGGGAAGAGCCTGCTGCAGGTTACCTTCTCGCTGACTCAGGAATGCGCCTTTGCAACCTGTCGAACACTTTCACCGTCTTCATGGGAACGGAGATTACGTGTGCGCAGTGCCACGACCACCCCTTCGAGGAAGTCTACCAGATGGACTTCTACAAGATGGCTGCCTTCATGGGAGAAACCGAAATGCGTTCTCGCGGCGGTAACTCCATGATGATGATGGGCGACAACAACACGAAGGAAGAAGTTGCTCGCATGAGCAAAATCCTCAAAGACGCTGGCAAGCTTCGCGAGCGTGAGACCGAGGACCGCAACCTCCGCCAGTGGCTCGGAACAAAGAGCATCGTTCTTCACGACGACGGTTCCAACGCAGTTCAGCTCCCCCACGACTACAAGTATGACGATGGTGAGCCGAACATGAAGGTCGAGCCTGCCACCTACTTCGGCGACAAGATGGATGTTTCAAAATACGACTCTCCTCGCCATGCCTTTGCTGACTGGGTTGTCTCTCCTGAAAACCCACGTTTCACAATTAACGCTGTGAATCGCTTCTGGAAGATGGCTTTTGGCCTCGCTCAGATCGAACCAGTTTACAACATTCCCGGTCACCTAGACGGGCAGGCGCAGAACTACGAGTTGCTCACCTTTCTCGAGGAAATGTTCAAGGACCTCAATTACAGCACGAAGGATTTCTTCCGCGTAGTCTACAATACGCAGACTTACCAGCGCGAGTCTGAGACGATGTCTCCATCGCTCACGCAGATCGACAAGGGAACTTATCACTTTCCTGGTCCGATCCTTCGCCGCATGACTGCGGAGCAGATCTGGGACAGCCTTGTTGCTCTGACTACCGCTGACCCCGAGGCGATCACTCGCACGGGAGCTGAGCAGTACAAGCAGTGGATGAACACGGATACTACGGACCTCAACTCCGCTGATGCGATCATGGCCTACAAAGCTGATTGGGGCAAAATTGGCCAGCTCACCAAGTATGACGGAACCTACGTTTCGCGCGATGACTATGTGGACGGTGTCCAGATGTTCCGCGCTTCTGAGCTTCGTCAGCCCATGCCTGCAGGTCATTTCCTCCGAATGTTCGGACAGTCCGATAAGCAGCTCATCGAAAACCAGTTCACTGGAGGGTCTTCTCCGCAGGTTATGGCTCTGCTGAACGGAACCATCACCAATAAGGTGCTGACGAGTCCTGATGCTTATCTCATCAAAGAGATTGCACAGGGTTCTGGATCGAAGCGCGACAACATCGACAAGATTTTCCTCAGCGTGCTTTCTCGCTACCCGACTTCTGAAGAGAAGACGGTTGCCCAGTCCGGCATGCGTGCCAAAACGGACCGCGGAGACAGCGACAAAGCCAAACTGGAAGCCGAGGCCAAAGCGATCGGAAACGTGATCTGGGCCCTCGTCAACACGCGCGAGTTCCTCTTCGTGCAGTAATACGAATCTAACAAACTAATACCTAATCTTTACCCGACCTAACCTAATGAAAGACCAACTGAATCAACTCGACCAACTGGGGCGCCGTGAGTTTATGGCTCGCACCGCCAAAACCGCGCTCGGAGTCAGCATCGTGCCAATGGCCGACGGACTCCAGGCAGTCAAAGCTGCCGGAGGTGGCAAAGCCGAACATGTGATTTTCTTCTACATGTCCGGTGGAATGACTCACATGGATACCTTCGATCCGAAGCCTGGCACTGAGACCGGCGGAAGCACGAAGGGTATCAAAACCGGTGTTCCCGGTGTAGAACTCGCCGAGTTCATGCCTGAGTTGGCCAAGCGCTTCAGCGACATCGCTGTGGTTCGCTCTATGACTCAGAAGACAGGTGACCACCGCGGTGGTTCCTACTGGATGCACACGAGCTATCAGCCGCGCGCGACCATCGTCCACCCTTCGATGGGTCCTTGGGCGCAGACGATGCTTGGCAAGAAGCACGAGACGCTTCCTGATTCTGTCGTGATCGGCGGAGGTGGAAACCACCCTGGTGCCGGATTCTTCGGCCCGGCTCTTGCTCCGCTGCCAATCGGTGATCCTGAGAAAGGCGTTCAGAACTCACGTCCATACTCTGGCGTAGACGACAAGCTTTTCGACAAGCGTCTCGAACTGATGAATACTTTCGACGAAGGATTCCAGCGCAAGTTCAAGACCAACGAAGTCGAGGCTTACACGCAGTTCTACGACGAGACTCTCAAGCTCATGAAGAGCGAAGACCTCGACACTTTCGATCTGACGAAAGAAGACGGCTACCAGGAGAAAATGCAGAAGTATGGTAACTCCCGCGTTGGAAAAGGTGCCATGCTTGCGAAGCGTCTTGTCAGTTCCGGTATCCGCTTCGTAGAGGTGGTCTCCGGTGGCTGGGACATGCACAACGACCTTTGGAACGCGATTCCAAACACAGGTGGTGCACTCGACAAAGCTCTTGCTTCCCTGATCGACGATCTTAAGGCCGAAGGACTATTCGAGAAGACTCTCATCGTTCTCGGAACCGAGTTCGGTCGTACTCCGAAGATCAACGCCAACGGCGGTCGTGACCACCACCCACGTGTTTTCTCCACCATGTTCGCCGGCGGCGGAATCAGCGGTGGTCAGGCATACGGTGAATCCGACAAGCTTGGCATGGCAGTGAAGGAAAACCCTGTCACTGCTGGTCAGTTTAATGCAACGATCGCTCACGCGATGGGCCTCGACCTCAACAAGGTCGTTTACGCTCCATCCGGACGTCCGTTCCTCGTCGCCGGTCACACCCGCGACCCGAAGACAGACGAGATCGTCACCGAACACGAGCCAATCATGGAGCTCTTTTCCTGATTGACCACGAATCAAATTCTTTGATTTTTCAAAAGGATTTTGCCAAAGGCCCGGGAGTGATCCCGGGCCTTTTTTGCATTCTTGAGGCGCAAAAATCGAAATAAAAATAAATTTAAGCTTTCTTAACTATCGGAAACCACGTAAATAAAAAGAAAACCACCGACTGTTCTTGGGACTGCTGGTGGTTTGCTGGTCGGTTTTCCGGCCAAAACCGACCTCACCTTCACCCTCTCAACAATGACAACGGCTGCGATTGCCCCGTCCGCTGCCGAATCCGGTAATCGTCCGGCTTCGGTTGAGAAAGGTGGTGCCGTCGTCATTGGTTCCTTTTCGCCGACTCCCCTTGGGCCTAAGATTCTTCACGCCGATGAAGAGGCGGCCCGCCTAAGTGGATACGACAAAACTGACCTCGAGAGTTCGCCACTGGGTCTGATCTACGATCACACGCAAATTGATCGACTCATCGAGAAATTGCCATCCATCGCGAAGCAGCCAGGCTACTGTTTCATGGAGCGCGATCTGCTTCGCAACAACGATGGCAACATTAGGGCTTTCTGGACGATCCGCCCTATGCAGTATCGGGGCGACGACGTCTTTGCGCTCACCTTTGCTCCCCTGGAGAAACATGCTCACCCTCCGGTGCCGGAAGAGAAGGAGATCGTCAATCGTGTGGCTCCACGAGCCGAAGTGGCAGCCAATCGAGTCGAGGAAGAACCTGCGCCTGCGGAGAATCAGGCAGCGAAAAACAAAGTCGTCGAAGTGACGCAAACTGAGGCGGCAATCGATCCTGACATTCACTCCCTCTCGTTTTGCACCAGTGGAGTTGCCCACGATTTCAAGAATGCTCTCCAGAATATTATGATGAATCTGGAGATGGCCAATCTCGCTGCCGAAGAAGCTGGAGCTGTCGAAGCCGAGATTCGCAGTTATCTCGGCAAAGCAAAGCTCTCTTTGAAGCAGTCCAGAAAGCTGGCCGAACAATTGTTTCATCTCGCAAAAGGGGAGCCGCCGAAAGTCTCCGTTTTTGATCTGGGGCAAACCGTCCGCGAAACGGCTCGCTTTGCTTCTGCGGGAGCCACCGCAACGATTCGGCTGAGCATTCATCCCGAGCTGCGACTTATCGAAGCGGATGAAAATATCGTTGAGCGCGTAATCCAGAATTTGCTGACCAATGCTAACGAAGCGATGCCAAAAGGCGGCACCATTGACCTGTCGGCTTCCAACCGCATCGTAGGTGAGAAAAAGGGACCTGGAGAAAACTTCCGCGTTCCGCCGGGACGCTATTCCGTCATTTCTGTCCGCGATAGGGGTTGTGGAATTTCGGAGGAAAACCTGCCTCATATTTTCGAGCCGGACTTTTCCACCAAAGCCGACGGATGGGGATTTGGTCTCGCCTCCTGCAAAGCTGCTGTCGAAGCGCAGGGAGGGCATATCCTGGTTGCCTCCCGCCGCCGGGTTGGTACGCAGTTTCTTCTGTTCTTTCCCTGGTCAGAAAAGCCATTGCCGGAAAAAGCAGAAACGACCCCATCCTCCGGTCCGCAAAGAAGGGGGGCGAAACCGGCGGCGCCGCCGTCGCGAATTCTTCTGGTCGAAGACGAAGCGGGAATAGCCGAATCTACCAGCATAGCTCTCCAGCGTTTTGGTCACGCTACCATGGTCGTACCCAGCGGTGAACAGGCTCTGAGCGCCTTTCGCAGGCACCTGGATTCAGCGGAACCAATTGATCTTGTTTTGCTCGATATGTCTCTGTCAGGTAGAATGCAGGGGGAAGAGGCTTTTGAAGAAATGCGCCGCCTCGACGATAGCATACCTGTCATCGCAACCAGCGGTCGCTTCGAAGGCAACGGTTCAGAGGCAGTGATTTCCAAGCATTATGCCGGAGTGCTGGCTAAGCCTTTCTCGATTGATGAAATGCTTGCCGCAGTCGACACCGTTCTGTGCTACTGACTTCTTTTTCTGAGAAAGTTCGCGGCATTGTCGGAAAGACTTGAAATGACTTCGTCAAGGTCCCGCCCGCTCCATTCGGAGTAAACTTCGTAAATCCTCCTCAGGTTTGCAGGGTGATTAACTGGACTGCCGTCCTCTTTTGGAGGCAGGGTGGTGGCGATCAAATTTGCGGGAGGTAGCATATCCGGCGCATCGGTTTCGAGTAAGAGGCGATCATCCGGAATATTTTGAAAAGCTTCAAGCTTTGCGGATTTTTCAGGGCGAAAAAAGTAGCCGGAAAGTGAGAAAAAGGCTCCGCGGTCGACGAAGTCGCCGATCATTTCCCCCGGTCCACTAAAGGAGTGAAGGAGGAACGGCTGAGAGAATTCGCTCTGAGCCAGGCATTCCCAGAGGTGGCCCCAGGCACGCAGGCAGTGCACGGCAACGGGCCTACCCAGGGATTCTGCTATGGTGAGTTGTCGAAGAAAAAAATCCCGCTGCTTTGCGATATCGTGATCACGGATCCATTTGTCGAGACCGACTTCGCCAACGCCCGATTCGGGAAATCGGGTCAGAAAATTCCGAAGCTGGTCCTCCCAGCCGGAATCGTCCATCGAGTTGACCTGCCAGGGATGAATTCCAAAAAACGGTGTCACATCGGAATGTAGCTCAGCTAGATCGGCGACGTCCTTCCAGTCCTGTGGGCTCGTCGCATTTACAAGAAGCTGATCGACACCGGCGTTGCGGGTTTCCTCGATGATTCGAATTTCAAATTCCCGCAGCGCGGGCATCTGGAGATGAAGGTGGGCGTCGATCAATCCGCCTGACCTCGCTCTCATTCCTCTGCCAGATTCAGGCGCATCGGAATCATGTGGGAATGCTGGAAGTTCAGGCCTTCGAAAAATGCCTGGCTCTCAGCGCTGATTTTATCGGTCAAGAGAGTGATACGCTTGAAATCTTTTCGCTTCGCGAAATCGATCACATAATTGACGAGGCGCATTCCATATCCCTGACGGCGAAAATCAGGATGAATAATTACGTCCTCGAGCAAAATCACGAAGCCACCCATCGCAGTGCTCATGGTGAACTGGCAATTGACCATTCCCATGATTTCGTAGTCGGTGCGCACTACGAAAATCCGTCCGCGGTTGGGTTGCTCCAAAATTGCTTCGAGACCGCGTTGCTGTATCTGACGATTCGGGTCAAAGTCCTCCTCCATTTCAAAAAGAGCCATCGTCAAATCTACAAGACGCGGCAGGTCCTCCACCGTAGCCGGCTCGATGCGAGCCATCTTATTTAATGGTTGAATGGGGGCAGTGTGAGAGAATTCCATGGCCTGTTCGGCAGATGTTAGCATGTGTTCGGAAGTCGATACTAGCAAAACCCGGGCCAATGTAAAAGAAACAGATTGGAGAGTTTCGACCGAACATGAGAGGGTATGGTCGGAGACCAAACAGAGTCAGGTCACTGACTCAACAGGGTTACGGCAGACCGTTTAACAACTTGTGTGAAACGGTTCTTTTTCCTTGCCGGGGGCGTTGCCTTGGTCAACGTAGAGAGACAACTCAATCCCCGCATTCCTATGGCAGATTTTTCCGCATCCGACTCGCCGCTTGTCGGTATCATTATGGGCAGTAATTCGGACTGGCCAACTCTTTCCAAAGCAGCAGAGATTCTAGAGCAATTCGAGATTCGCTTCGAGTCGAAGGTCGTCAGCGCGCATCGGACTCCGGAGCTGCTCTACGACTACTCGAAGAGTGCGAAAGGTCGCGGGCTGAAATGCATCATCGCCGGTGCCGGCGGCGCGGCGCACCTGCCCGGGATGGCTTCGGCGCTCACCACCGTTCCGGTTCTCGCTGTTCCTGTGAAGTCGCGCGCCTTGAACGGAGTTGATTCACTCTTGTCCATCGTGCAAATGCCCGCCGGGATTCCTACTGCGACTTTCGCGATTGGCGATGCCGGTGCGACGAATGCCGGACTCTTTGCTGTTGCTCTCCTTGGGAATGAAGATCCGGCAGTTTCGGATCGACTGATCGAATACCGGGAGACCTTGCGCGCCAAAGTAGAGGCATCTGAACTTCCTGCGCCCGAAGAGAAATTATGAGCCAGCCGCTCTTGCCCGGATCCACCATCGGTGTGCTTGGAGGTGGCCAGCTTGGCCGCATGCTCACGATCGCTGCGCGCCGGATGGGTTATCGCGTCGTTTCCTGGATCGGTGGCCCCGATAGCGGGCCGGCTGGTATTGCTGATGTGGTCATCGAAGATTCGTTCGATTCCGAAGATGGCCTCGCCCGATTTCTCGAAGAATGCGATGTCGCGACTGTTGAGTTCGAAAATATTCCACGGGAATTGCTGGAACGCGTTGCAAAAGAGATCCCGCTTCATCCCAATGCGGATGCCATTGCGATCTGCCAGCACCGGGAGCGGGAGAAGGCCTTTCTCTCTCGGAGTGAAATTCCCTGCGCGAACTACTGGATCGTCGATTCGGCTGACTCACTGGCCGATGCTCTCGGACAGCTTCCTGAAAACGGAGGTATTCTCAAAACCGCAGAGTTTGGCTACGACGGCAAGGGCCAACTCCCGGTTACCAGTGATCTGAACGCGGAAGAAACCTGGGCCGAGTTCGATGCTCCCCGTGCTGTTCTTGAAGAGAAGGTGGCACTCGCCTCCGAGCTTTCCGTTCTCGTTGTGCGCGATGAAAAAGGTCACCTGGCAACGTACGATCCTGCCGAGAATTTTCATCGCGATCACATTCTCGACGTTTCTATCGTTCCTGCCCGCCTTGACGATGCTGTTCTCGAAGAGGGGAGAAAAATTGCGGTGCAGGTCGCGGAAGCGCTCAACTACGTAGGAATTCTCGCAGTCGAGTTTTTCTTCGCCGAAGACGGCCGTCTTCTCGTGAACGAAATGGCTCCTCGTCCTCACAATTCGGGTCATCACACGATCGACGCCTGTGAAACCTCGCAGTTCGAGCAGCAACTCCGCGCGATCTGCGGTTTGTCGATCGGCAGTCCCCGTCTGCACAGTCCAACCGTGATGTTGAACCTGCTCGGAGACGTCTGGGTTGAAAATGATGGTCGACCCGATTGGGGAAGCGTGCTCGCAATTCCGGGATCCGCCCTGCACCTCTATGGCAAACACGAAGCTCGTCGCGCCAGAAAAATGGGACATGCCACCTTCACCGCTCCGATGCTCGATGAGGCAATGGTGGCGCAGACAAAAGCCAGGCATATTCTCGGGATTCCAGAATCTGATTTCTGACTCTCGCGTTTTCCTGTTATCCTTTCCCGACAGATCGGCATTTGCCATTGGGCAACGCATTTGCGAAACGAAATGGAAAATGAATCGAAACAGGATGTAGAGATTGTTTCTCTCCTAACCGAACACCAATCGGCGATTCGTTTTTATATAGCTTCTTTGCTCCCGGGTGAGGTTCGTGCGGCTGATGTGGCGCAGCAGGCAAACCTCACGATCTGGGACAAGAGGGGTGATTTTGAACTGGGAACCAATTTCAAGGCCTGGTCATTCAGTATTGCCCGATACGAGGTTTTGAATTTTCGAAAACGCGAAGCACGTGACGCCCGCCTGCAGTTCAGTGACGAGCTGGAAGAAATTATCTCCGGTGAAATTGCTTCTCATATTGACGATATCGACGAGCGACATGAAGCCCTGCGTGAGTGTATGAAAAAACTCAAGCAGAGTGATCGTGATTTGATTCATCATCGCTACTTCGAGGTGTCATCGCTTACTGACTACGCGGAGAAAGTGGGGCGCAGTGCCGCTGGATTGAAAGTGTCTCTGCATCGGCTCCGCACGGCGTTGGCCCAGTGCATCGAAAAGAGAATCGATGGGAAGGGGTTGCGGACATGAAGTCTGAAGACAGAGACCAACTACTTGACGACTTGCTGGAAGGGGATATTTCCGAGGCAGACTTTCTCCGGCTCGAAGCGGAGATGATTGTCGACGAGGACGCGCGTGTTGCCTACTACAACCGATTGAAATTGCAGTCCGGATTGGAAAAAGAGGCGCAGGCTGCGGCGGGAGCCGGGGCGTCGAGTTCCGTTCTCCGCCGAAAGGGGAGTTTTGATCCTTTTCTGCTCGCTGCGGTCGGGACCTTGCTGTTGCTGGTGGCGGTGCTTGCGTTCAAAATCAAGCAGGACAGCGCTCCGCAGGTCGCGGAAGAGCCGGTAGCGACGGGATTTGGCGTGATTGCAGAATTATCCGCAGCGAGCTGGGGAAACAAGGTGAGAATATCGAGGGGAGATCTTGTGCCGGGGAAGGAATTGCATCTCGAATCCGGTGTGGTTCGGATCGAGCTTTTCAACGGAGTTGTCATATTTCTCGCTGGTGAGTCGGAGTTTGCCCTCGTTAGCGACCGCGAATTTCGACTGGTAAAAGGAGAGTCTCAGATTCGAGCGTCAGGTTTGGATGAAGAATTTACGCTGACGACTCCTGTGGGAGTCGTATCAGGGAAGGGCGTGTTTTCCGTTGCGACGACTGGGAGCCAAACCTCCGTGAGAATGGATCAGGGAGCCGGTATTTGGAATCCGACTGTGAATGGGAAACGGTCAGAGCAAGGGACGGAACTGTCAGATTTCGAGACAATTACCGGGTCCGTGGACGGTTCGCTCGAGCGGGATGTCGCCTCTCTCCTTTCCAATCGAGATTGGGAAAAGGAATTGCGTGACGACCGAACCGAGCGCATTCGCCTTTGGGAGAAAAGCCGCGAGCGATTGAAAAAGGACCAGCGCCTTCTCGTGTATTTTTCGATGGATGAATCCATCTCCGATTCGTCGACTCGCTTGCAGGATCTTTCTGTAAAGAAAAACGATGGGAGCATCATTCGTGCGGAACGGAGTGCAAACCGTTGGTCCGATGCAGCTGCTGCTCTCGACTTCACTCCCACTGGAAGTCGTGTTCGACTCGATATTCCCGGCGACCACCAATCGCTTACTTTGATGTGTTGGGTCAAAATCGACAGCCTCGACCGGCTCTACAATTCTCTCTTTCTTACCGACGGGCACGAGCTGCACGAGCCGCATTGGCAGATTGTGAATGACGGGAGGCTTTTCTTTTCGGTGCGTGCGCGGCAGGAAAAGGGAAGCCCTGACAAGCATATCGCGTTTTCCCCTTCCATCTGGAAACCGACGGATGCAGGGAAGTGGATGCATATCGCGACGGTTTTTGATGGATCGGCTGAAACGATCACTCACTACGTGAATGGAGAGGCCGTCAGTATCGATCAAATTCCCGAAGAGCTGCAACCTGACAAGGTGACAATTGGTGCAGCTTCGATTGGAAACTGGAGTGACCCTCGCTACCGAAAGGATCCGGAGTTCGTCGTTCGAAATCTGAATGGAGCCATTGACGAATTCGCCATTTTTTCCGAAGCACTCGACTCAGGGGAGGTCAGAAAGCTTTACGAATCAGGAAAGCTGTAGAGCGGGAAAATTTCTTGTTCTGCGTTGCTATCCTGCCCACGCGACGAGTAGTGCTCCGGCAATTGCCAATGCGACGCCAGCCAATTTCCGTGGTGTCATCTTTTCCTTTAAAATCAGCCAGGCGAGCAGGATGATGAAAACGGTCGACATCTGATTGTAGATCGCGGCGCGTCCAGGTGTTTCGTATTTGAAACCAGCAATCCAGAGCAGGGTGGCAAGAAATGACCCCAGCAAGCCCATCGGGATCATGTGCTTCCATGTGTCGCGACGCCGGAATCCCATCGTGATGTCATCGACTTTTCCACGCGCCAGGGCAAATAACGCCAAGCCGGCGGTTGCGACAATGAATCGAAACGCGGCAATCCAAATCACTGATCCCTCACGGATGACATCGCGCACCATGAGGATGCCCAGGGCCATGATGACATGAGCCCCCGCCGCGAGCAGCGTTCCGACGATGAGGTCGCGTGGATCGTCGATTTCTTTTGTTTTCACCATCCCAACAAAAACACCGGAAATGACGAGCGCCCCTCCGATCAGTTCCCACGCTGTGAGTCCTTCTCCAAAAAGAAAGAAGCCCACCACTGCGACCGAGGGAGCATAAATGCAGTCGGCCAGTGCCTGCAGGCTCGCACCGAGCCGGTTCAAGGCGGCAGCAAAGAGCGTGTCTGCGATCGAGATTCCGAGAATCGCGCTGGCGACGAGTCTCAGCCATATCATGGCGTCATATTTCGGCAGTAAGGGGTCGCCGGTAAAAAGCAGGACGACGACAAATCCCACAATGGCGACGAAGCTTCGAAAGAGTGTCAGCGGCAATGGAGGAATGGTAAGCCCGCTGATCCGCATCAATATCACCGAGAGGGACCAGAAAAATCCGGCCCCAATGGCATAGAGATCCCCCGCTGAGAACATAGGTGAGTGTGACACGGAATCGAATCAAAGAAAGCGACGGCTATTCCCTCTGGTTGGGGC
>JAKMGR010000527.1 GCA_022424805.1 Verrucomicrobiales bacterium | reverse complement strand
CCGGATGGGCCGGATGGGCCGGATGGGCCGGATGGGCCGGATGGGAGAGGTGGTCCTCCACAGGGTGGCCCGCCTCGGAGAGGGCCTTCTCCTCGCCGATAGGGCGAGTAAACAGGGTCAGGTGAAGCAAATAACTCTCCTGGGTCTTTGACCGAACACGGTTGAATCACTTCTTTTCGAGCTTCTTCTTCAGATCATCCCACAACTCTTCGCTGGCGATGTAGCCTACGCAGTTTTTCGAGCCGCAATGGCAGGGGTGCTCTTTGTAGTTTTCGAGATCGAAGCCGTAGTTGAAGAACAATTCGGCGTCTCTGGGGATGTCGCGAAGTGACGCGATCCAGATTTTGTCGTCTTCGATGAAGGCTTCGCAGTTGGGATCGCAACTGTGGTTGATGAGGCGTGCTGCGTTTTCCGGAACGTTTCCGTCGATGTCCCAGTCATCGTCGAGAGTGAAGATGTAAACGGCAGCGTCACCGGTGTCCCGGGAGTGATCCATCTGCGCCCAGCCGCGTTCATTGGCTTCATCTTTATCAATTTTTTCCCCGACGTATTCGATAATATAGGTGCCGGCCGGAATTTTCTTTTTCGCAAAAAGACCTCGCCCGTGGATGCCGGATTGGCGTACTTCGCACCAACCGGAATCGCATCGCTCGCCGGGGAGCAGGGCTGATTTCTTTTTACTCATCCTTTGATTTTGGATGCTTCCACGAAGTTTTGACCTCGACCCATTTTGATTTGGTGTCGGGCCAACCCGTTTCAGAATAGAGCACGCCGGAGAAATGCTTGGGTTTTTTGGGGCCAAAATCCGGACGTGTAAATGTGAGGGTAAACTTTCCATCAGCCACCGTTTTGGAGGCCGTGGCAACGCTGGAGTCGACTTGGAAATCATCGCAGAAGAAATCGATCACAGTGTCGTCACTCCACTTCAAGTTTGGAACAACGACGTCCAGTTCGATTGTATTGGCTTCGGGTGAAGAAACCGAGAAACTCCATCCCTCCGGTGATGGTGGGGGGAGCTGAGATCTAATTTTGGTAAAGCGCTTGCTGATGGTTTCGTCTTTCTCTGCTGTTTCGCCGGCGGGAAGCGTAAGGCTGAGGCGTTCGATGCCGGGGTGGCAGGTTGCGGCGCATGCCATCCAAGCGATTTTGGCGCGGATTTCGATTTGTTCACTCACAACTTTTTCGGGAACACGAATCGTGGAAAGGAGCCAGGTTTCGCTTTTGAAGCCGTTCGCCATGATGCCAACCATGTCGACTTTCACTGGTGCAGGCCATTCAATAGCCCCCGGCTCAAAGCCCTCGGGAAGATCCCATTCGATAATAGGTGCGACGCCGACGATACCGGGGCCTCGCCAGTAAATGTGGAAGTCATTGTCGGGTTTGAGGACGAGAGCGACGGTGATTTCTTCCCCGGGAACCACTCGACTCACGTCGGTCACGAATTGGATACGTGTCAGGCCGGTCGCCGTTTTGTTTTCCGATTCAGCCGGTTGTGCGATCTGCAAAAAAAGCAGAAGGCTGAGAACTGTGATGAGCTTTTTCACACAGATAAGTTCGCCCCAGATTGCGGTGGGACTCAACTCTTTATCCTTACCTTTTTACCCACCTATTGCGGCAGTTTTCATCCCTTTCGCCTCGTCGGCTTTGGAAAAAGTAACGCCGACGGTCTTGGAGACACCGAATTCTTCCATGGAGACGCCATACATTACGTCGGCACGGGACATTGTGCGTTTGGAGTGGGTCACGATGACGAACTGGCTGTCGCCGATAAATCGATCCAGCACGCGGATGAAGCGGGAAATGTTGGCTTCGTCGAGCGGAGCGTCCAGCTCATCGAGCACACAGAAAGGTGAAGGTTTCACCATGTAGATTCCGAAAAGCAGTGCGACGGCAGTCATGGAGCGCTCGCCACCGGAAAGCAGACTGATGGATTGCAGCTTCTTGCCGGGGGGCTTCGCGATTACGTCGATTCCGCACTCGAGTGGGTCGCCATCGTCCATGAGGACGAGGTCGGCCTTGGCCTTCTCACCAAAGAGTTCTTTAAACATGTCGCGGAAATTCTTCCGGATTTTCTCGAAGGTCTCCGTAAACATCTTACGGGTATCGCGATTGATCCTCGCGATCATTCGGAGCAATTCCTCCTTGGAACTTTCGAGGTCTTCGAGTTGCTGCACGTTGAAACGATAGTGTTCCTCCAACTCGTCGAATTCTTCGATCGCGTCTATGTTGACTGGCCCCATCGAATCGAGCTTGGTACGGAGCGTTGTGACGACGCCCTCGACGAAATCCCAATCCGGCTCGGCGGGGTCAGGAATCGCTTCCCCGTTTTCATCCGCCCCTCCATCAATCTCAGGGGAGGCGGATGGATCCTCTACGGGAGAGGATTCGGGGGTTTTTATTTGTGCAGAGCGGACGGCTCCGTTTTTCTTTCGTTCTTCGATAGCAATAAGAAGGGCATGGCTGTCGGGTTCGAAAAATTCGAGTTCGGTGCGATAGCGGTCGCGGCAGACTCGCTCGATATTCTCGATCTTGATATCGAGCTGGGCGATCTTCACCTCTTCTTTTCCTCGCTGCTTGGCGACGTGCTGAACCTCTCCCCGCTTTTGGGTCAGTTCGGATTCTCCTTCTTCGATACGGGCGGAGAATCCCTCACGATCGACTTGAATGCGATCGCGTTCTTCCGTTGCAACGACGGTTTCGGACTCCCATTGCGCGATACTTTCCTGAAGAGATTCGTTTTCAAGACGGGCTTGCTCGATCCGCTCGCGATAGCTCTCGATGTCGGTGCGGCAGGTTTCGATTTGTCCATCGAGTTCGCGAAGGCGAGCTACCATAGGCTCGATTTGCTCTTCAAAGTTGCGGCGGGTTCCCTGTTCAACGGCGAGAGAGGTGCGCGCCTCGGTTACTTCTTCGGTGAGTTGTTCCTCGCGCTCCCGTGCTTCTTTCAGTTGATTGACGATGCCCTCGGTTTCTTGGTCGAGTTCTTCTATCCGAATCTGCGAGGTAGTTCTCTCCTCTTCGTTCCGTTGCAGATCCGCAGATACCTTTTCCTTCCGCTCTGATAGATCACGATTTTCCCACTCCAGGCTTTCCACTTTGTTGCGGAGTTGGTTCAGATCTCGTTCCACCAGGGCGAGCTTACCTTCGAGAGTAGATGAAGCGACTTTCTTCTGCTGGAGTCTTTCGCGCGCGTCCTGCAGTGAGTCTTCGAAACTGTCGACTCGCTGATTGAGTTCATCGCGACGCTCCTGACGTGAGCTGACCTCCGTGTTGAGCGCTTCGCAGACTTCGCGAAGTTCTTCGATTTCGCTCTGCATCTTGAGAACGGAAACGGAGTCATCGCCGGATCGGCCGCCCTGAACGATTCCCTCGACGGTGACGAATGCCCCGTCGAGCGCTGCGATCGCAAAATCAGGGTGCTTCTTGTGCAGTCGAAGCGCTGTCGGAAGGTCTTCGGCTACGAGCACGTTTTGGAGCAGGCGGCTCATGACGGCTTCAATGTGCTTCTCACATTTCACTAGATCTATGGCCCATCCAATTGAGCCTAATGG
>JAKMGR010000523.1 GCA_022424805.1 Verrucomicrobiales bacterium | reverse complement strand
CTCTCTGCTTCGAGAAAGAGCGTGTGCATCGCAATGAGACCAATCTGCTCATTCGCCCGAACGTCGCCAGCCGCGAACGTATCCTCTTCATCGAGATGGAGGGGGTTCGCATTTTCCAAACCAAAGGTATTGAGAGGCAGTAGCTTCCCGTCCGGTCAATTCCGATCAAGCAGTTTTCCGCCACGGCCAGTTCGTAGAGCATTGGCGCGTGTGTTGTCCGAACCGTATACATTTGAGGCATCAACGAATGCCGTGATCGTATTGATCTGCTCGCGGATTCCAGTCGGAGAAGTGCCAGCCGATTCTGCGATCGATCGTGTCAGATCAATTTCGCTGAAGGAAAAATCGGGATCGCTCCCGGATACCTCAATATTGAAAGACTCATTCCCGGACAAGCCCGTCCCTCCGTCAGTGGAATCACTGTTGTTTGGCTCGGTCAGCCCGGTGTCGTGACTGAGAAATTGACCAAACTGGAAAAACAGCTGATTCAGTCTGCGTCAACTCGGGCGATTTCCACTTCCCTGATCGTGAACCGTATTGCTGATTTCGCGACCACTGGGAAGGCGGCGCTGCTAGTCCACCTCAACATCGCCGTCCCGTTCGTTTTCCGAAGGAACTCCACGTGGAGGGTCGACGGCGTCTCCGCATTCGACAGCTCCGTTGCGACGAATCAGAAGCGAGTCAGCCCGCCCGGAATTGGGATAAATGGAGTTATTGCCTGCGCCCGAAATGCTGCGAAATCGGAAGATACCATCCGTGTCGAAAGACTGGACCGGTGGCGCAAGAATGATAGCAAGAGCCGCAACTGCGATTCCCGCTCCATTAGAGGAGAGAATGTATTTTTGCATGTCAGGAATGGGGGATTCCACGAGACAGACGAACGACTTCCTGACCTTAGACGATCTATAGATTTATAATGTATAAATTTTTGCCCCACTATTTTGCGCTTTTCTGCGCTAAAATGGCCCTTTTCTCACCGGAACCGGATCCATCGTAAAGACGCTCGCATCGAAGCATTGCTGCATCAAACGCCGCACCGCATCGCTTGCAGTAGGATCGGAAAAGCGATTTTCAAACTCATCCGGATCGGACCGCAGATCATAGTATTCGCCCTGGCCCGTTCCGTGATAAACGACGAGTTTCTCTTCCCGTGTCCGGATCATGGTCCCATAGGCGTCCGGATGGGTCCATGAGTTGTAGTACTCGCAAAAAACAAATTCCCGTTCTGCCGTTTCATTGACGAGGGAATGACCCTGCAGACGGTCTCTCGGAGCTTCGATGCCAGCAACTTCCAATATGGTTGGCGCAAGATCAATCAATTCGACAAAACCATCGCGAGTTTTGCCGCCTTCAAAAACACCCGGTAATCGCATTACCAACGGAACACGGATTGCTTCATCGTAGAAATGGGGACCCTTGAAGTAGATCCCGTGATCTCCCAGCATTTCGCCATGGTCAGACATGAAAATCACAAGCGTGTCATCGGCCTGCCCGGTTTCCTCCAATGCTTGCAGAATCCGACCGACTTCGTGATCAATGTGCTCGCACATCGCGTAATAAGCTGCGCAGACCTCACGTCGATCCTGGTCCGTCATCGCCCCGGAATGAAACTCGCCCGGTGAATTGTGAGCCCACTCAGCGTCTTTTTGCTGAAAGGTCGGCTTGCCAGCCAGTTCCGCCTCGTTCCTTTTCGGCAGAGGCATATCGTCGGGGTCATAACGCTCCAAATATTCTGCAGGAGGATCAAAAGGATGATGCGGGGCGAAACAGTTGAAACTGAAAAACCACGGCCGATCGCGATTTTCCGTCAGGAAATGAATTGTCTCTTCCGCGCACCAAGTCGTCTGATGATGCTCGGCGGGAATGCCATTTTTCCAGAATGCACTTCCCGATGGCGGTTTCTCATACAAGTTCTCCCATTTCACACCCTTCGCACTGAGCCGCGCAGTGTAGGCATTATCATCGCCCCAATCGGGTTGCGGATGATGAGACCAGTGAAAATCGTGATACCCATCATCGATTCGCGCCTCGATCTTCTGATCGGAGCAGGAAGCAAGGTGGAGTTTCCCCGCCAGGCCGCAGCGATAACCCACATCAGCAAACATCTTCGGGAGAAGAATTTCGTCAACCGGCATCTGCTGACCGTTCTGCCGACAGCGCGTCGTGCGCGGATACCGTCCTGTCAGAAAACTGGCCCGGCTCGGCGTGCAAACTGGCGACTGGCAGAAGGCATTGGACCAGTTCATGCCCTCGCCAACAAGGCGATCCAGATTCGGCGTATTGATTCGCAAATTTCCCAGCGAACGAATCGTGTCGAATCGCTGTTGATCGGTACAGAGCCAGAGAATGTTCGGTTTTCGCTTTGCTTCAGACATGGCATTTAGAGGTCGGGAAGGAGAAGCTATCTTCCTAAATTCAGGACATGTTTAAAGCATTTCTTGCGGCGATTATAGGGGCCGTCACCGCGTTCGGCTGGAGCAGCATTTCCCGGATGATGCTGCCGCTTTACAAAAACAACATGAAGTCTTTCGAAAACAAGTCGGCAGTCGTCGAGTTGATACCGAGTTGCTAGATTGAAGATCAGGAAAAGCGAATGCAGGCGATGGCTGACGGACCGTTTGTCTTCGCTTCGATTCGGGCGGGAGAAAATCCTGATTTCAGTACTAGCAAGATGATGCTCCGAGGGTTCACCGCAACTCTCGTTGCCTCGATCCTACTCGCCATCTTGCTGGCCGTGGTAGCGCCGCGTCTCAACTACGCGGGACGAGCTGGATTTGTTGTGCTCATTGCACTTCTCATCTGCATTGTCGGGCTCTATCCCAATCAAATCTGGTGGGAGTTTTCGAGCGGTTTTGTTCTCGCAAACATGCTCGATACCGCCTTCGGATGGGGCATCGAAGGGCTCGTCATGGCGGGGATAATCAATGGGAAGTAGTTTTCCTCTTCTGGAAAAGGCTTCCTGTCTGCGGATTGATTCGGAAGTCGTAACCGGACACTTTTTCGCTTGCACGGAAAATGGTTTATGTTACCCCTTCGCAGAACTGAATGAAGGCATTCGCAAACATTCTTGCCATCCTCTCCGCCATTGTCCTAATGGACGGGCACTGGTTTGCGATGCAGTCCATCACCTGGGTGGACATGGCTCAGAATGCTTCCCGCTCCGAAACGACCAGCGTGACGGACATTCTTACTGGAAAAGTGGTTTGCGAACACTGTGACGCGATCACAGATGGAAAAGAAACAGAGAGCAATCGAGTAATCGATTACCTCTCCCAAGTGCGGCTGCTGGCTCCTCTATCAGGAGAATCTATGACAATTCCTCCACGAGCATCATCGCAAATTACGTGGCCATCGCTCAGCTATGCTCTCCATGAGCATGCAACCTCCGGCGTTCTCTTGCCGCCTCCCCGGGCGTAAAATCCCGATTTATCGCACCATTGCGAATCCGAGTCTCTCGCAGTCGAAAAAGACTCCTCAGAAAGGCTGACCGCCTTTCCCATACTCCATGCTATCGCGGCATGCGATCCCCCGCCCTGCACAGGCAACCCAAACGAAACGTAGATCTCTGCGAAACACCTTTCCTATATTTTATTCCATGAAACTCTTTTCTCTTTTTACGACAACCCTGCTCACCCTAACCGGGATCAGCCCTTACAACCTGCAAGCCGGCGAGCCAATTGAATGGTCCGGCAAAGAAGTCCAAACCCACGACACCCTCTGGGATTGTCACCGGGTCGACAGTCACGCTCCCATCGGCGTGATGGGCGACCACACTCACACCGCCGGCGAGGTGATGGTCTCCTATCGCTACATGTTTATGGACATGGAGGGAATGCGAGACGGTACGACCGACCTCAGCTCTCAGCAATTGTTCGGCCGTGGCTTTCCCGTAGCTCCCACCAGCATGACGATGGATATGCACATGCTCGGATTCATGTTCGCTCCGACGGACGAGGTCACCCTGTTCGCGATGTCGAACTATGTCTTCAAAGACATGGACAATGTCACCGCCCCCGGCAGTCCTCCTCGTGCAGCTATGGGACCTCAATTCCTGCGGGGATCCCAGGGCTGGGGCGATACTTCATTTGGAGCACTCGTCAAAATACACGATGCCAACCATAAACGAGTTCACCTGAATCTCGGTCTCAGCGCACCGACCGGAAATCTCACCACCCTGGCCTACCCTATGCACACGGGAACCGGAACGTGGGATTTACTACCAGGCATCACCTACCTCTGGCAGGATGGCGCTCTTTCGGGAGGAGCTCAGTTGATGGGCCGTGTTCACCTGGATGACAACGACCTCGGCTTTGCCTACGGCGATTCCGTCGAGACCACTGGCTGGCTCGCTTACATGCTCAATGAGCGGTTCAGCATTTCCGGCCGCCTCACTCTCGAGCATGCTGGCGATATTGACGGGCGCGACATCCGCCTTTCCGGTCCGGTGTTCATGGCTCCACCGATGGATGCAGCCAATCACGGTGGAACATGGGCCGAGTTCGGAATCGGAGCAAACTTCTACGCGAAGAACGGCCATCGCCTCGCCATCGAAGCCGTCATTCCGTTCTACCAGGATCTCAATGGTCCGCAAATGCAGCGTGACTGGATGCTGACGGTGGGTTGGCAGAAGGCATTCTGAGGCTTGCTGCCATTTGGTTGATGAAAAATGCCGAGCTTCCAAACGGAGTTCGGCTTTTTTTCACACATCTTCGGACCTACTGGATTGGTCGGAGCGACAGGATTTGAACCTGCGACCTATTCGTCCCGAACGAAGCGCGCTACCAAGTTGCGCTAAACCCCAAATCGAACCGGCGAGAACAATTGCAGGGGAAAAAGTGGCACACCCGTAGGGATTCGAACCCCAAACCTCCTGATCCGTAGTCAAGCGCTCTATCCAGTTGAGCTACGGGTGCGTTACCACTTTTCGACCGCCTGGTCGAAGCGGACGGTAATGTGCGCAGCTTCGCAGCTTTTACAAGAAAAAATTCCACCCCCGTTTTCCGACCCTCAGATCACTTGCTGAATTGATTTTTCGACGCTTCTTTTTCCACCCCCATGAAACTCTCACCGCGAACCTCACCGCTCTTCACGATTGCTCATATCGTCCTCGCAATCCTCTTTGCCTTTTTTGCCTGGCTCCAGAGAAATGATATCGACGAAAAGATCTATCACAATGCTTCCAGCCTCGATGCCGCATTGTGGTTAGCTTTTTATCTGCTCATCACCGTTCTCCTGATTTTCGCCATCTTTCGGACGATTCCCCGGTGGATCCTGATTCTTTCAATCTTCGCCTGCGTCGTCGAAACGGTCATGACCGGGCCAGGTCTCATCGAGAACATTGTCGGGGAAGAGGAATTCACGATGACGCAGGTCAGCATGTCAGCCGAAGATCCTCGAGTGGAACTCTCGCGCGAATTCTTCGGTGCAGTGATTGCGCTGGCAGGCGTTCTCTTTCTCTGGTTCCGAAACGGAAAAAAGGCAACGACCTAACCCTATCATATCGATGACCTAACAGGGTCAGGTCATCGACCGAAACTTGTTGAGCCCCCCTTTGCTGCTTGTTTCCCGACCTGATTTCGGCATGGTTTAGCAATGCCTCTGATCTCCCGCAAACGAATTGCCCAGCTCTCGCGAGACAATCGCGCCATCGTTCGGGTTTGCTCCTGGATTGTGGGAGTTTCGGTTGTTTTGGCTCTCTTTATCTCCGTGGTAACGCCGAACGAGGAACCGGAAGAATTTTCCGAAGAGAAGACCAAGGAACTAATCGAAAAAATCGAGTCTCTCGTAAAACTTCACGAAGACAGCAAAGAACGCGCCGCAGTGGTAGCGGCATGGAAAGAGGGAGACCGCGAAAAGATCATCCAAT
Source organism: Verrucomicrobiales bacterium (assembly GCA_022424805.1). Taxonomy (GTDB): domain Bacteria; phylum Verrucomicrobiota; class Verrucomicrobiia; order Verrucomicrobiales; family DEV007; genus Arctic95D-9. Next base: position 1,132 of record JAKMGR010000523.1, on the reverse strand, counting down.
TGCTGGCGGATCCGGAAACCAGAAAAGAATTCCATCCGGGAGAACTCATGGACATCCGAACCGACATTCGGGATTTCCCTGGCCTCTTTGTCGAAACCCTGTGCTATGAATGGGACCTGCTGACTTCGATATATGTGCTACCCGCTCTTTTCGCCGGGGCCATATGGTTTCTCATTCTAATGCCTTTTTGGGAGGTCACGCGGACTCGCCTGATTGCCTGCCTCATTGCTTTTGCGCTGGGAATTTTCAGCGCGAGCCTGACTCTGGTTGCCGTGATGTTGCAGGATCGTCTCCAAGGTTTTTCGGAAAACCCGGACGACACCGTTCTCGTTCAACTCGTTTTCTGGATCGCCGGTGTTGGAATGCGTGAAGAGACCTTAAAACTGCTTTGTTTCGTTCCCGTGGCCATTTGGCTGGTTCGACGTAAAGACGATACGGAAGCGCTCATTCTGGCAGCGATGGTCGGCCTCGGTTTTGCATTCCAGGAAAACATTGGATACTTTTCCGGCTCCTTCGACGACTTTGAGACAATCGGCAGGCTCACAACAGCGAACCCTCTTCACTTTTGCCTGACTGGAATTGCCGGATTATATTTTTACCGAATGCTCGTTCGGAAATTTCACGGCATGGAGGAATTTCTGTTCAGCTTTATCGCCGTCGTCGTCATTCATGGGGTCTACGACGCGATGATCTCAACTCCCCAACTCGCCGGAGGTGGTTTCATCAGCTTTCTTCTCATTGCCGTGATCGGCTACCAATACTTCGACCGCCTTCGGGAGAAGATGGAAATCGCTGGCTCGGCGCAACGTATTTCTCCGCTTGGGGTTTTCGTCCTCGGAACGGCAGCCCTGACCTGCCTGATTCTCATTACTTCCTCGACCTACCTCTCCTTCGCACCTGCCCTCGGAAACTTTTTCGCAGCGATCGGGAACTCGATCCCGATTGCGTTTGCATTCATCAGTCGCTTTCGCGATTTGTAGGTCGGCGCAGACAATAATTTTCCGTCGTCACCAGATCAACGCAATTTTCGGGACGACCTCCGGCGAATTTGGCGAACAGCCCCAATTGCGAGGTATGACTCGACAACGCATCCCAGCGTTTTTCGCGGTGGCGTCTCACATCAAGCGAGAGA
>JAKMGR010000506.1 GCA_022424805.1 Verrucomicrobiales bacterium | reverse complement strand
CTGTTGAACACTAACGAGTTTATTTACATTCCCTGATGAATCGGCAGCTTGCAGTTGGATTGGTCTTTTTCGCAGCACTTGCCTCTGCGGCCTATTGGGTGACTTCGACAGAGTTGAGCGCAAGCTCGGCCGATTCGATTGTGAACGAGTCCATTCTGGAAGATTGGGGTTATCGCTCACTGGGATCCAATCGCGTCTCGCAGACAGAATACCAGAAAGAGGTATTCGGAGAGGCGGAGATCCGAACGCAATCGATCCGGGCAAGCGAGGCGATCGAAGGGATGCCGGGGTATTTTTGTTCTTTTGTTATCGTTGAAGAAACGTATCCCTCAGTCGATGCCGCGTCGAAGCGAAGAGAGAATTTGCATGCCCACGAGACCGGGCTCAATTCGAAGATGAACGCGGAGTTTGTTCTCCGGGATGGCTTCCAGGTGCAAAATCGAGTCTTGTTTGCTTCGACTGAGGTTACTTTGTTTCACGAAGTCGGAATGCCGAGCTTGCTGGAAAAAATGAGAGAAATGGAAGGGGTGATTTCAGAATGAGCCTGACAAACGAACAGTTCAGCCGCAGAAGTTTTCTCAACACACTTGGGGGCGGAATTGGTGCTGGTTCAGTCGCACTGCAATCTCTTCTTGCCGACAATGCGAGCTCAGCTCTCGCCAGCGGCTCCCATTTTTCTCCATCGGCAAAGCGGGTTATTTTTCTGTTCATGTCAGGAGGGCCAAGCCAGGTCGATACCTTTGATCCCAAGCCTGAATTGGCGAAGCTTGCCGGCGGCGATGTTCCAGAATCCCTCGCCAGAACGGTTCCCAAGATCAGCCGCGCCGGATTGAAGAACCTGATGGCTTCACCGTGGAGCTTTCATCAATACGGTGAGAGTGGAATTCCCGTTTCGGAACTTCTTCCAGAGACCGCAAAGCACGTGGATGACCTTTGCATTGTCCGTTCGATGCAGCATCGTAATCCTGTTCACGGTCCCGGAGAATGCGTTGCTCTTACCGGGACCGGAGCTGGCGATCGCCCCTCGATCGGTTCCTGGTCGCTTTACGGACTGGGTAGTGAAACAGAAAATCTTCCTGCTTTCATCACGATGAACCTTCACTCGGATGGTATGCAGTATCCGCAGGCAGCGGGCTGGAGTGCTGGCTTTTTGCCGCCACGATTTCAGGGGACAGTGGTCGATCCGGAGAAAGGCATCCGAGACGTTGCGATGCCGGAAGGTGTGACCAATGCGGCGCGGAGAAAGCAGCTGGGCGTGTTGGAATCGTTCAACCGCCGTCACCTCGATTCTCTCGGCGCGCATCCTGAGCTGGAAGCTCGAATCCGGTCCTACGAAATGGCCTTCCGTCTCCAGACGGCGGCGCCTGAATTGTTTGATCTCTCTTCCGAATCCCAGACCACCCGGGACGCTTACGGTCTAGAAACTTCGCCCACCAAGCAATCCGGTCGTGGCTGCCTGCTCGCTCGGCGGATGATCGAGAGGGGTGTGCGCTTTGTTCAACTTCGCATCGGTGGATGGGATGCTCACGGGAATATCAAAGGCAATCACGAGCGAATGTGTGGCATCACTGATAAGCCCATTGCAGCCTTGCTCGGTGACTTGAAGCAGCGCGGACTTTTCGAGGAAACGCTCGTTGTCTGGGCAGGGGAATTTGGACGAACCCCGACGATGGAAGGAGCCGCGAATGGTCGTGATCATTCTCCGGCGGGCTACTCCGTCTGGTTTGCCGGTGGCGGCGTAAAAGGGGGACAGATCGTTGGTCAGACCGATCCGATTGGTTATGTCGCAACGGAGCGTCCCGTAACGCCGCACGATTTTCATGCAACGATTCTGCATGCACTAGGGTTGCGATCTGATAAGCTGACGTGGAATCACCACGGTCGCGATGAAGTCCCAACTGTTTTTGGAGGCGCGCCTATCACCGAGGTGTTCGGCTGATTTTTTTTGCATCGTTCCCTGATGAGAATCCTGACACTCCTCTCCCTGTTCGTCTCAACGCTGATCCAAGCGGAAGACAAAGCTGGCTCCTGGCCGGTCAAACGCCTCCAGACTGAAGTTCCTGAGCATCGTGTTCTCGACGATTCCGGGCCGATTCATTCCACCATCTATTCTGGCGAACCAATTGCAGGCAAGCCTACCGAGGTCTTCGCCTTTTATGCTTCTCCGAAGACTCTGGGCAATTTCAAAAAAGGTGAGACTGTGCCCGGTATCGTTCTCATTCATGGGGGTGGGGGAACCGCCTTTTCCGATTGGGTCTGGATGTGGGCCAAGCGTGGTTATGCCGCGATTGCGATGGATCTTTCCGGGCGTCGTCCGCCAGGTCCAAGATTCGGTGATGATGGTGAGAAAATTTCTGACTTTGCCCACAAAAGAGAGCAGCGGGTTCGGTTGGAAAAGGCCGGCCTTAATCACACGCACAAAGAGAAATTCGACAGTATTGGTGGAACAATTGATGACGACTGGCCTTATCACACGGTTTGCAATGTGATGAAAGCCCACACCCTCCTGCGTAGCTTTTCCGAAGTCGATACCGATCGGACTGCCGTTACCGGGATCAGCTGGGGCGGGTACTCGACTTGTCTTGTTGCTTCGATTGACGACCGGTTCAAGGCGGCGGTTCCCGTATATGGGTGCGGCTTTCTTCACGAAGGGGAATCAGTCCAGAAACCTTCCATCGACGCTCTCGGTGAACGTCGCGGGGCCTGGGTCAAAGCTTATGACCCGGGGAGTCACCTGGGAAAATGCAAGGTTCCGACCTTTTGGGTGAATGGCACTCATGACGTTCACTATGTTCTCGACAGCTATCACAAGTCCTACTCGCAAGTGCTTGGTCCGAAAAGTTGGCGCATCGAGCCTCGAATGAGACACAGCCATGGAGCCGGTTGGGAGCCCAAAGAAATCGGACTCTACATCGATTCCATCCTGATGGGGGCCGTGCCACTTCCCATCGTCGGTGAAATCATGGTGAAGAACGGCAAGGCCACTGCCGCAGTTTCATCCGAAACTGCCATAGAGAAAGTGGAACTCCATTACACCGAAGACTCCGGCAAAAGGAGTGAGCGAAAATGGAAAATGATCCCTGGAATGATCGTTGATGGAAACGCCATAGCCGAAGGCCTGCCCAAAACGGCGAACACCTTCGTCATGACAATCACCGACGAACGTGATGCAATGGTCACTAGTTCTGTGGGCTTTCAATAGGCTTCAGACCAGCGCCCTCCGCGTCCGTCCGAGCCAACGATCGAGCCAGGCGCGTTCAATTTTCTTCCGGCGCGATGGCCACTCTTTGCTAACCGCTCGATTGACGGCAATCGAGATGCTTTCATCTTCTGCCGCAGCGGCTGGAATCCCGAGTTTGAGAATTTCGCGGCGGGATTCATGGATGGGTGAGTCAGCGGCGGGATTCGGTTTCACATAGCCCCCACGAACAGCTTTATAGGATTCCGCTCAATCCCGCGAAAAGGGAATGCCGATGTTGGGGAGTCATGCCATACTCGGCGCTGATGAAACGATCTTTTTTCCCCACCCTCGTTTTTGCCTTGATTGTGCTGTTTGCTGCAGGAGCAAAGGGCGCCGATCGGCCGAATTTCATTTTCTTTATCACGGACGATGTTGGCTGGAATGATCTTGGTTGCTACGGCAATACCTTCGTGAAAACGCCTCACCTCGACGCAATGGCGACGAAAGGGCTGCGTTTCACGAATGCCTATTTGACGATCAGCAGCTGCAGCCCGTCCCGCTGCAGCATCATCACGAGTCGCTACCCACACAACACGGGAGCGGCCGAGCTCCACACGAGCTTGCCGGATGACCAGGTGCGCTTTCCTCAGCTGCTTCGCGAGGCCGGATACCACACGGTTCTTTCCGGGAAAAATCACATCGCTAAGCTGACAGAAACCTTCGAAGTCATTTCCAAAGGTAAGGGGCCAGGCAAGTCGGATGACTGGGTGTCGCTTTTGAAAGAGCGGCCCAGAGACAAGCCTTTCTTTGCCTGGTTTGGTTCAACGGATGCCCATCGCGATTGGCAAATCGATAAGAAAAACCATGTCTACGATCCGAAAGAAATCGAGGTCCCTCCCTTTCTATTCGATGGTCCGAAGACGCGGCAGGATCTGGCAGACTACTATCACGAGGTGAGCCGCACTGACACTACGATGGGCGAACTCGTTGCGGAACTGAATGCGCAGGGGATCGAAGATAATACCTATGTGATCTACA
>JAKMGR010000055.1 GCA_022424805.1 Verrucomicrobiales bacterium | reverse complement strand
ATTCTTCAGATGATGATGCTCGAGCCGAAGTATGCCGTTCTCGATGAGACGGACAGTGGACTCGATATTGATGCTTTGAAGATTGTCGCCGAAGGCGTTAATCGCATGCGCTCGCCCGATCGCGGATTTCTCGTCATCACCCACTACCAGCGTCTGCTCGATTACATCGTTCCCGATGTCGTTCACGTGATGAGCGATGGTCGTATCGTGAAAAGCGGAGGCAAGGAGCTTGCCCTCGAATTGGAAGAAAAAGGATACGACTGGGTGACCGAAGAACTCGCCGTGACTGCCTAATTTATCAGAGCCGCCGAATCTAAAATAGAAACTTACGAAATGCCTGACACAGCTACATTGAAAGCGGTCAATATTGACCAGAGCGAAGGTAATTTTTCCTATCCCGAAGAGTATGAATACGATGCGGGATATGGCCTGACGGAAGAGACACTTGATTTCATCTCGAATGCTAAAGGCGAGGCGGACTGGATTCGGGAGTTTCGAAAGAAAGCTCTCAAGATTTTTCACGACAAGCCCATGCCGACGCACTGGGCCTCCAAGGATCTGGAGAATATTATTTTCGAGGACATTCGCTACTACCTGGCGAAAGGGCAGAAGCCGACGCGCAGTTGGGACGAAGTTCCTGACGATGTGAAGGAGACATTTGAGCGCCTCGGCATTCCCGAGAAAGAGCGAAAGTTTCTTGCAGGTGTCGAAGCGCAGTTTGATTCCGAAGCTGCCTATTCCAACGTGAAGGAATCGCTCGAAAAGGAAGGTGTTATTTTCGTGAACTCCACGGAAGGACTTCGTGAGCATCCCGAGATTTTCCGCAAGTGGTTCGGGAAAGTCATCCCGACCGGGGACAATAAGTTTTCTGCTCTGAACAGCGCTGTTTTCTCCGGAGGAAGTTTCATTTACGTGCCCCCGGGCGTCAAGGTGTCCCATCCATTGCAGGCGTATTTCCGAATCAATGCGGAGAATTTTGGACAGTTTGAGCGCACACTTATCATTGTTGATGAAGGTGCTGAGGTGACCTACATGGAAGGGTGCACGGCACCAAAATTCGAGACGGCGACACTGCACTCGGCTGTTGTGGAATTGGTCGCGATGAAGGATGCGAAGATCCAATACATCACGGTGCAGAACTGGTCGAACAATGTCTTTAATCTGGTTACGAAGCGAGGCATGGCTCACGAGAATGCCGAGATTCGCTGGATCGATTGCAATATCGGATCTCGTTTAACAATGAAGTATCCCGGTGTGATTATGAAGGGGCGAAAGGCTCGTGGCGAAGTGATTTCCATTGCTCTTGCCAATGATGGCCAGCATCAGGACACAGGTGCAAAAATGATTCACGCTGCTGACGAAACAACCTCCAACGTCGTTGCCAAATCAATCTCCGTCGGCGAAGGCCGTTCCACCTATCGTGGACAGGTTCACATCCCGAAGCATCTCAAGGGCTGCAAGAACAACACGGAATGTGACGCCTTGCTCATCAATACGAACAGTCGTACGGACACCTACCCGGCCATTACGGTTCGTGGCAACCAGCATGCCACGCAGCATGAAGCGAGCGTGAGCCAGGTTAGCGAAGACCAGATTTTCTACATGCAGCAGCGTGGTCTCAGTGAAGGGGAAGCCATGAGCCTGAGTGTGAATGGTTTCGTCAATGACCTCGTTCGGGAGTTCCCGATGGAATACAGTGTCGAGCTCAAACGCCTTATCGATATGGAAATGGAAGGAAGTGTAGGTTGATCTGCCAGCACGGAATTGACAAAAATATCTAGAACATGTCGATAACTATTGCCCATTCTGACCTTTCTATGAGTTCCGAGGAAACAGCGCCGTGGATGGCCGCACCGCCTGTTCAGGAATCAGATCAAAAGCTTCCTGATTGGTATATCAAGCATCAGAAGGATTGTTGGGAGGCATTCCTTGCCGCTCCTGATCCTTCTCGCACAGACGAAAAGTGGAGGTTTTCCGATCTCAAACAGATTCGCTTTTCTGAGCTCGTTCCCGCTGCTCCTGTTGCTGACGAAAAGGTTCTAATCGAGCGTGCCAAGGCAGAGCGAGTGCAGGACTATGCTGCCCACTTCGTTTTCGCCAATAATCGTCTCATTTACTCCGAGGCCGAAAGTGTTCCAGAGGGCGTAGTATGTCTTCCTTTTGATCAAGCGCTCGTCGAGCACAGTGATCTGGTTCAGGAACACTTCATGAAAGAGGAAGCGACACTTGGCGGAGCCAAGTTCGCCGCGCTGCACGGGGCGGCTTCTCTCAGCGGAATCTTCATTTATGTTTCCAAAGGCGTTGAGTTGGAAAAGCCGGTGGTGGTGAACCATTTTGCTGGAGGCGGTCTCCAGACTGTCTTTCCTCACACCCTCGTGATTGCCGGTGAAAACGCTTCCGTCTCTGTGATGGAAACTTTCGAGTCCGTCGGGACCGACGAGAACAGCCTCGTTGTTGGAATGGTCGACCTTGTCGCCGAGACGGCGGGGCAGCTTCAGTATGTTGCCCTGCAGGACGTGAGCGACGTGGGTGCCAAGCACGTTCAGATCAACAGTTCTCGCGCCGGGCGCGACGCTCGCATCAAGGCTGCCTTTGTAAATCTCGGTGCATCGTGGCTCCGCAATGAGTCTATGAACCGAATGATGGAAGACGGTTCTGATATTCAGGTGCTCGCAGCGAGTCTGGCCAACCTCAATCAGGAATACGACCAGCGCACTTGGCAGTCGCACGAGGCCCAGCACACGACAAGTGATCTGCTTTTCAAAAACGCTCTCTACGACGAGTCACGTACGATTTTCGAAGGATTGATTCAGGTTCATCCCGGATCGCACCACACCGATTCATACCAGACCTGTCGCAACCTTCTCGGAAGCGACAAGGCCGAAGCCAACGCGATGCCAGGCCTCGAAATCGATGCCGACCAAGTCAAATGCTCGCACGGTTCTACCTCTGGGCAGATCAGTGATGAAGAGATTTTCTACCTCCAGGCACGAGGCATTCCTGCCGAAGATGCGAGGCAGATCATCAGTCTCGGATTTATGAATGAGTCCATTGCACGCCTTAGTGGCGAGCAGATTAAAGAGCATCTCTTCGAGCGCGTGGCCGCGAAGTTTCGGACGCTGAAGAAGGTGTAGTTTGGTGCTCCGAGGTGTGGCCTTCATACGCATGCGAAAGGCTGGGCGTTGGCAATCCTCCGTGAGATGAAATAGGAGGCTAGCCATCACCGCGCACTGCCAGGGCGAGTGGATCTTGTTTCGAATTATGTCGGAATTCTCACGAATTCCGCTACAAAGTATCGACCTAGCCGTCCTCATCCTCTACATGATTGGCGTGTTTGGGATGCGATGCTGGTTATCGAAAAGGAGCGGGAAAACATCGGAGTTCATGGCGGCGGGCCGCTCTCTGCCGGGATGGGCGGTAGTGCTCTCGATTTTCGGCACCTATTTCAGTAGCATCAGTTTTCTAGGAAATACCGGAAAGGCCTTTGGAGGAAACTGGAACGCGTGGGTCTTAGGACTCTCCCTACCGATCGCTGCGGTAGTCGCGGTTCGCTGTTTATGCTCCTCTACCGGGGAAGCGATTCTGTCTCCGCCGGCTTTCAGTCCATCTGCATGCGGGCTTCGCAGGTGGGAATTCATTCTTCGCCGGACCAAGTCAACCGGGCCTGCAAAATTCTCGACTCCCGCCGGCTCGGCGTCAGCATGATTTTAGGAGATTTCGGCATCGTCTACAACAACGAACGTGGCCCCAACTGCCTGCGCAATATCACTCCCCACCTCGACCTCGCGGAGCAACTTGGGTCATCCATGATCCGGACCTGCCTCAAAAAACAGGATGACATCGCCCATGCACAGGCTGCCGCAGACGAGGCTCGCGAAAGAGACCTCATCCTCGTCCACCAGTGTCACATCGGCAGTCTTTTTGAAACCGTCAATTAGATCATCGAATCCTTTGAGGTAATCGACAGAGCCAATTTCGACCTCATCTGCGAAGCCGCCAATCTCGAGCAGTGCCGACAGGACTAAGGACCTGAGACGATTTACCACCTCACCTCGTGGATTCGAAACGTCTATCTGCAGAATCCTTCACAGCCGTATGATTTTCGAAAGCCGAAGAAAGCGGCTTTATTGTGGCATCGTAGATGTGGTCGCTTCGATGTTGGCTGGTCATTTCAAGCCGCACGCCATCTGCCCTGCCATTTCAGAGCCAGGATTTGATGAGTTGTTTTTCCATTTTTGAAAAGAGCAAAATGGCAGCCCTTACATTCCGCTCACTCGCGAACGGCGCCGATTTGCCCGGCTTTGTACATTTCTTCGATCATGCTGTTTACGGCAACGCCACCGATGCGGTAACCAGCATCTTCCGTAAGAATATCGTAGGAGCGTTCTACCCCGCGATAGACTCGATTTTCGACAACGGAAAGTCCGCTTGGGAGTTTCCGTCCTACCTTTAGACTCTTTGCCCGAATCCCCTCGATGCGGTGCATGCTGCAGAGGTCGACGGTCGATCCGTTTGAAAAAGTCACGGCGTGAAATTCACTTTTGTCGGCATCCTCAAGATACCCGTGAATCTGCAGGATCTGTACAGGCTCACCATCGAATCCGATTACCTGATCACCGGTCCTGAGCGTTTCAATCTTCTGCGTTTCCCCGCCGGGGATATCGATTCCGGTCCCTTCCGGAAGGCAGGCGAACATCAGCTTCAGTGGAGCGAGAGCAATTGCCATGCTGATGAGGCCGCAACTGGCAGTAGTCAAAACGCTAGCGGCTGTTGCCACGGAAGCAAAGATCCTAAGGGATCGAGTGAAAGTCATAAAAAGGGGGAAGGTGTTGGAAAATATCAGGAAAACCCCAACCTAACAATCTCCAAATCGGCTTCACAATTCCTTGTGAAAATAGATCTTCACGAAGTCCATCTGCTTCTCCTCGTCATGACCGCGCTCCATGAAGCGGTTCGCTTCGTGGATGAAGCCGGAGGAAAACTGCATCGTCACTCCAACATCGAGCTTCATGCGGCTCTTCAGTTTTGATTCAGCTTTTTCCGCTTCCTTTTTTGAAACAGTAAAGGATTCCTTGAGCGGTTCGCCCTGCTCCTCTTCGTAATCTTCTTTGAAAGTCTTGAATTGCTCGATTCGCTCCGGTTCTTCCAAAGCAGTGGATTCGAATGTATCGAGCTCGAACTCATCAGTTTCATTGAGATAATTCATCGCCTTACTCGCGACCTCCATCCTTTCTTCTTGTGGAGTGTCTTCCGGCAGTCCTTTTTCGGCAAAGGCGACACAGAGTTCCCCGTAACGACGAGTCAGGAAATCATCGTTGGTGACTGGCCGGGCACCGCAAAATTCCCGGACCCAGAAATTCGTTCCGCCACCACCCTTATCAAAGAGGTAAATCGAAAATCCATCGGCCCGGCCGTGATTGATGATCAGGCAGCCCTTGTCGATCTTGTCCGGATAGATTCCCTGCTCGGTAGTGAGAACAAGATCGCCGTCCCGCTCCGAGATCTGGAGAAAGGGAACCTTGCTTTCCGATTTCACGATGCTGATTGCCTGCACTGCCACTCCTCCCATTCCGATGTCGTTGACCAGCGCGACGCAAAGATCGCCTGATTTGATGTTCGGGTGGTTGGATTGGGAACGGAGATGACGTGCGATATTCGCACCTTGCTCAAGCAGCGTCCCGTTGTCATCAAAAATGGAGGCGGCGTAGCCAAAAAGCTCATTACTCTCCACCGAGGTATGATGGTCGAGATGGTGCAGTTCCAGCGCACGAAACGATTTCAAGAAGCAGTGTGTCAGCAATTCTGCCTCTTCGTCATTGAATCGGCAAAGCGACTGCGAAACCTGAAACGGCTCGTTTTTGACTGGATTACCGACCTTGGCCAGCGACATGGCGGAGAGCTTTGCCTTACGGAAATTGGGAGGAGCGGACATGGAATTAACAGGGTGGTGCTCAACCGGGTCGGGTGGCTGACCTAACAGGGTTGGGTCGCGATTCTAACAGGGTTAGGTGCTCGGGGCAACATTCTCTAATTTGCTGCATGTGAAAGATTTTGGCAATCAAAGTAGCACGGATTGGTAATCCGTGGACTGCCAGCTCTTGATGTGAAACCACGGAATGCAATTCCGTGCTATTGACGAGGAGACCCATTTCTACATTTTGGCTAGGGCTGGTGGAAGCGGATTCACCCGAATGGACTAGAGGCTCGTTTATCTGTGTGGGTGACCTTACGCTGTGACAGTTTTATGAATCGACTCATTATTGCTGTTCTCTGTCACGCTGTTCTGACATCTTGCGAGACTGCACCTGCAGAATCTCCAGCGGAAACCGAAGCGGCAGCGGTTGCTCCCGCGGAAGTAGTGAAGCCGTATCCACTGAAGACCTGTCTGGTCGCCGATGAACCGCTCGGAAGTTGAAACGACGACCGAACTATCTTCCTTGGAGATCAGGAAGTGACAGCATGCTGCTCAGCCTGCCTGGTGAGTTTCAAGCTGAGTCCGGAGAAGTATCTGGCGAAGCTGTCGTAAGTAACCGCCGGCATCAATTCGCCACCATATTCACGAGTCGGCCGGGTACGACGATGACCTTGCGAACGGTTTGTCCTTCAATGAAGGATTGAACCTTTTCGCTCTCCATCGCGGCTTTTTCGACGTCCTCTTTTGGGGCGTCGTTCGCGACGAAAATCTTGTCGCGAACCTTGCCGTTCACTTGCACGACAATTTCGATCTCGTCTTCGATGAGGCAAGCCTCGTCAAATTGTGGCCAGGAACGGTTGGCAAATTCTTCGCCGCTCACGGAATCAAATTTTTCAGCCAGGCGAGCGTTGAGTTCTTCCGAAAGGTGAGGTGCAAACGGGTTCAATAAGTGCAAGAGCGTGACGACAGACGAAACGGGAACCTGGTCCAATTTCGTCAATTCGTTGGTGCAGACCATCATCTGGGATATCGCAGTGTTGAAGTTCAACGACTCGATGTCATCTCCCACTTTCTTGATCGTAGCATGAACGACCTTGTTCGTCGCTTTGTCAGGATCTGACTCGGCGAGCTTCTCGGAGAGAATCCATTCGCTTTCCTGATCCGTGTCCATGACGAGACGCCAGACGCGGGCGAGAAAGCGGAAGACGCCTTCGACGCCTTTCATCGACCATGGCTTTACCTGCTCGAGAGGTCCCATGAACATTTCGTAGAGACGCAAGGAATCGGCGCCATAGAGTTCGACGACTTCGTCAGGGTTTACGACATTGCCGCGGGACTTCGACATCTTCTGTCCGTCCTCACCCATGATGAGTCCCTGGTTCACCAATTTCTGAAAGGGTTCCGGGGTGGAAACGTGGCCGAGGTCAAACAAGACCTTGTGCCAGAAGCGCGCGTAAAGGAGGTGCAATACGGCGTGCTCGGTGCCGCCGATATACAAATCGACGCCTCCCGGGTTTCCGTTCTTCGCCATCCAGTATTGCTCGGCTTCTTTGCCGAGGGGTGCGTCTGGATTCTGGGCATCGCAGTAGCGGAGGTAGTACCAGCAGGACCCGCCC
>JAKMGR010000495.1 GCA_022424805.1 Verrucomicrobiales bacterium | reverse complement strand
TAGCCATTCTTCCTGATCACCGCCCGCAGGTATCTCGCTGTTGAGCGTGTAGTAGCGACAGAGGTCGCCGCCGATGTCGAAGGCAAAGTAGACATCCACCGGAGTATCAAAATGTTCGTAGATCGTCTCGGGTCGTTTTTCGTGATTTCCCCGATGTGGCACGATGGGAATGACGCGCCCGTCGTCGCCGATGGTCTGTTCCCAGTCGGTGAGCCATTCAACCCATTCCTCAGCGACGTCCTTATTAATCATATCTCCGGTGAAGGAGATAAAGAGCGGTCGAAGTTTTCCCGCGAACTGATTGGCGAGAATGCGGACATCACGAAAATTTCGAGAGTCACCGCCGGAGATAAAGGTAAAAGCCTGTGGCTGATCAGGGGCTGTGCGAAAAACATAGCGTCGGCTCGTGCCGGATTCATCGGCGAGGCAGAAGAAATAATCTGTGTCCGGCTCCAAATTCTTGAGGCGAACGAAGCAATTTCGCATGCCGTCATATTCGGACATACGATCGGTTTCCTGACTGCTTGCGTAGGAATTGGGATCTCTTCCTTTGTCTTCCGTACCAAAATGGACGGAGGCAGGCTCACCCTCGATCTGATTCCAGGCAATCGTAGCCTGAGTGGCGGGATCTGCTGTCCAGACAACGCGCAGCTTCTCTGTTTGCGATGCGTTTTGTCCGAGAGCAAGAAAGGACGTTGTGGAGATGGTCGCGAATAGGACCATTTTCACCAAAGTCGAAACAAATGGATTTGAGGTGAGGTTCGCTTTCATCTGAGCAAAAAAGAAAATGCACATTTTTCTCTTTGATACAATAGGGTCGGTTGTTTTTACAGATCAAACAGGGTTAAGTCGGTCACGCAACCCTTGTTAGGACGTCTACCATACCCTGTTACTATACTGGAATCTCAGCAGCATTGCCACTGATTTTAAAAAGTTTACGTGTAAGAAACTTGTCACGATAGCCGAGGTTTCATGCGATACTTTAATGATCAGCCAGTTGAGTCTGATTTTACCTGATGAAGGACGCCGATTCCATATTGGAAGAATTGGAAAAATCTCCCGGAGACTGGAGCCTTCGTATCCTCGCGATCGAGCATAAGATTCAAACTGGCGACATTTTTGCTGCAAGACAGCTCGTTCGAGAAGATCCGTCCACCGATCCCGTTCCTGCCGATATTCAGGTCAAACTTCATGAGCTGCTCACCAAAGGAGCCAGCGCCGCTCCAGCACCTCAAGCCCCGGAAGCGGAAGAGACTCCTGTTCCGCTGGAGTCAGAGCAAACTCCCGTTCCAGTTGAGCCGGAGCCGCCCCGTCAGGAAGGGCTTGCCGAAAAGCCGACTCAGTCTTTCTCCGAGCTGCAGGAAAAGCCAAGTGGCGGCCTTGGTGCACTGATCGAGAGCGATCCGATTGAAAGCGCGCCTCAGGAGGAATCGAGAAAGCCGGGCAAACCACTGCCCACCGCACCCGAAATTCGATTCGAAAAAGCGATCCAGCGCTGGCAGGAGTACGACGGAAATCTTCTTCTCGTGGAGAATGAAAACCCCATCCTGCCAGATCGTCCATCTTCGGCACCCGATCGGATTTCTTCGGTTTCGATGGCTTTGCTGGTTCATGCCGTCGTTTTTTTTCTGATCGGGCTGGTCGCGATCACGGCTCCGCGGCCGAAGCCGCCGCAGCTCGTCGTCTCCGTCGTTCACGAAAAGCAGACGGAGTTGGTTACCCCTCGCATGACGAAGCCAACCGTGGAGATCAAGCCCGCCGCCGCTGCCGCTCAGGCCCTCGATGTCGTGACTTCCGTGGATGGTGCAACGTTTTCGATTCCCGATATCGACAATTCCAAAAATAACTTCGTCGCCTCGCTGTTGCCGGGAGTGCAGCCAGTTGGGAATGGGATGAATTTTTTCACTGAGGCGACTAAGTCCTCCGATGTGAATTTTTTTGGGATCTCCGGAAGTGGGAGGAAGATCGTATTCGTGATTGATGCGACTCCGCAAATGCTCGTCGACGAAAAAGGTGGCATGACGGCCTACAACAATGTGAAAGACGAAGTCGGCATCATGCTCGCGAACCTGAACCGGGCGACGCATTTCAATGTGCTCGTGTATCAGGGTAAACGCCTCATTGCCTTCCGCGACGAATTGGTGCCAGGCCTGCCTTCGAACTTGCGCTACGCGATCGAATGGCTGGAGCCTCTGAATCGAGATTACCAGCAGCTCGGACTTCCGAGGTCCTACGGGGAAAGCCTCCTCGTTTCCGACCACGAAGAACTCCCTCTGCAGGCTGCCGATGTGTCGCATTACACCAAGGCGATTCAGAAAGCGATGGAATGGCAGGCCAGTGCGATCTTCTGTATCACCAGCGGCTATGGGCAAATGCAGCGCAGTCTCACTCCGAAGATGAAGGAGGAATTGATGAAAAACCCTCCGCAACCGGGAACGCCCGGGACGATAAATCTCGCGGAGAAAAAAGTATGGGACAATGCTGTGGCGAAGACACGAGAGTGGTTGCAGAAAGAAAATGCAGCCCGCCGCGAGAAGGGGATATCGCCGAAGGTAGTCGTTAATTTCAATGCGCTAGTGACCGAGCGAACCGGAGCCCGTCCCCCACGGCGAACGGGAGGGACTCCGAGGACGGGAATGCCGTCTTTGCCGAGAATCACACCGGATGACGTCGAAGATCACGTCAAAGAGTTGGTCGACATTCACTACAAGAAACCGGGGCTCGATGAGCCAAGCGTGCACATGGTGTTCTTTCTCGGCGAAGGCGAACGGATCCGGAATGAGGAAGATCACTTCCGCCGATTGACGCGAAAGAACCGCGGGAAACTGAAGGTTTTACGAGGCCTGGCGGCGTTGGAGGACGTCACGGAGAAATGAGAAAGCCCGCAGACACGATTTGGTCTGCGAGCTTTTATAGGGTTATGTTTTTTGAGTTGAGATTCCTCCCGACCCGCCGCTTCCCACAACCGAAAAGCCGAAGAAATACGAACCGTGAGTATGTCCGATGGAAAATGGTTCGTCAGCCCATTTTCTCCAAAATCCTACCCGGATCTTCGAATGGCTGAAGTTGTAGGAGATGTTGAACTGGATCATTCTTTCCGATCTAACCCTGTTACGCGAACGACCTGACCCTGTTGGATTAATGACCAAACCCTCTTTGCTCGCTCTCCTTGTTATACTGCTGTGCGCCTGTGCGTCTTTGCATGATGCTTCCGCGGACGAAAAGCCAAACGTTCTTCTCCTCCTCGTCGATGACCTGAAGCCGGCGCTTTCCGCCTATGGTGATGAAACGGCAAAAACGCCGAATCTGGATGCACTTGTGAAAAGAGGGATGAAATTCGAGCTCGCATACTGCAATCAGGCGGTCTGTGCGCCATCTCGTTTTACGCTCATGTTAGGTTCGCACTCGACCTCGACAGGCCTCTACGGATTGGGAAGCTCGATTCGCGATGTGATTCCCGACGCGGTGACGATGCCCCAGTATTTTGTGAGGCATGGATACCGCACGGAGTCACTCGGAAAGGTGTTTCATATTGGGCATGGAAACCTGGGGGATCCCGAATCTTTCTCGGTTCCCCACTTCAAAGAGAAAGTCATTGAGTATGTCGATCCAGCGAGCAAGCCGGATGGAAAGCTGACCCGCGAGGAGGCGATGTTTCAAAATGTTCCGGCTCCTCCGGGGGGAATGAATCAGCTGCCTCGTGGAGCGGCTTGGGAGTCGCCAGAGGTTGAGGATAATGCATACGCCGATGGACGAGTCGCTGCCGAAACGGTCAATCGATTGCGGGCAGCGAAAGAGCGCATCAAAGAAAATGGAACTCCGTTTTTTATCACGGCAGGTTTTGCGCGGCCTCATCTTCCTTTTTCTGCACCGAAAAAATATTGGAATCTCTACGATCCTGAAACATTGCCCATGCCGGAATATGAGGATCTTCCCAGTGGAGCCCCGTCAGTCGCTGGTAAACGAGGGGGGGAGATTCGAAACTATTTCCCTGTTCCTGATAAGAATGAATCGGCAGAGATTTCGGAGGAGGTGGCGCGAGACCTCATTCACGGATACTACGCGAGCGTCAGCTATGTTGATGCGCAGATTGGAAAAGTGATGGATGGACTGGACGAACTCGGTCTCGCTGAAAACACGATTGTGGTTTTGTGGGGTGACCATGGATTCCATCTCGGTGATCTGGGCATCTGGACAAAACACACCAATTACGAGCAGGCGAACCGGATACCGCTCGTGTTTGTCGCGCCGGGAATGATAGAGCCCGGAACTTTGACGCGCCAACTCGCAGAGAGTGTTGATATTTTTCCGACACTTGCGGAGCTGGCGGGGCTTCCCGAGCCGAAAGGTCCGCAGCCCGTCGATGGAGTCAGCCTTGTGCCTGTCTTGAATGACTCAAAAGCTCGCGTGCGGGATCATGCGTTTCATGCCTATCCGAAAGGGAAGATGGGTCGCGCAATTCGAACAAGCAGGTTTCGGCTCGTGGAGTGGAAGCAGCCAGGGGCACCTCGCGACTCTGCTGAAATCGAGTTATACGACTACCAGGAAGATCCTAACGAAACGATAAATCTGGCATCCGAAAAGCCTGCTGCCGTAAAGCGGCTCCGTGCCATACTTGATACCTATCCCGAGGCCGTTTCTCGTGGGAAGAAAACGAATGCAGGAAAGAAGAAAGCTGCAGCTCCAGCTCAGGGAGCAGATTCTCCGAGGATTGCAAAGACTTCTCTCCGAATTATCGCCGAAACGAACAACAAGAAAAAAGACGGGCCACCTCGTGGAGTTGTTCTTGCTCAGGGCGGTCGAGAGCACGGCTATGCGGTGCATTTTCTACCCGGAGGCATACCTGCGTTCGATGTCCGAGTGAACGGAGTGGTGACTCGTGTTGCGGGCAAGGCAAAGGTCGGAGGCGAGGTTTCGCTGGTCGCGACGCTTGATGAGAATGTGGTGACACTATCGCACAATGGCACGGAAATCGGGCGAGTGAAATCACCGGGCTTCATCCCGGTGCAGCCTAAAGACCCTTTGTCGATCGGTCAGGATGCTCTTTCAGCTGCGGGCGATTATGAAGCTCCGAATCCTTTCAACAACATGATCTGGAACACGCGCGTCGAGGCAGGTGGAAAGCCGCCGAAAGTGGCTCAACCCATGTCGCGAGGTGAGATCGAGGAGGGGTTTCGTTCTCATGATCGAGCCCTGTTTGTTCACAATGCCTGGATTCGTGATCCCTACATTGTGAGAGGTCAGGATGAGTTTTACTACCTCACCGGAACGACTCCGGTTGCAGGCGATCCACGTGAAAAGAGTGATCCTTACAATTCCGGCCTGGGGAGTGAATCGCTGGTGGGCTGGCAAGCCAATGTCTGGCG
>JAKMGR010000451.1 GCA_022424805.1 Verrucomicrobiales bacterium | reverse complement strand
AACTCGCAGCGATCTCGCCAACTGGCTGGTTTCCGCCGAAAATCCGCTCACTGCCCGCGTCGTCGTGAATCACCTCTGGCAGCTCGTTTTTGGCGAGGGGCTCGTTCGCACACCTGAAGATTTCGGCCTTCAGGGTGAAGCTCCAACGCACCCCGAATTGCTCGACTGGCTTGCGGTGGAGTTGGTCGAAAACGAATGGGATCTCCGGCACATTCTCCGACTCCTTGTCACCAGCGAGACCTTTCGCCAGAGCAGCGACACGTCACCGGAGCTTCGCGAGCTTGATCCAGAAAACCAACTCCTCGCTCGCTCCCCGCGCTTTCGACTTCCCTCATGGATGATCCGCGACAACGCGCTCGCTGCGTCAGGTCTTCTCAATCCCTCAGTAGGTGGCCCACCAGTCAAACCGTGGCAGCCCGAAGGAGTCTGGAAAGAAATTTTCATGGGAGGAAAAACCTACGTTCCCAGTGTCGGCCCCGCCCAGTATCGCCGCACCGTGTATGCCTACTGGCGCCGATCGAGCGCTCCCGCTTTTCTCTTCGACAGTGCACAGCGTCGCGTTTGTGAAGTCCGGACTCGTCGCACCAACACCCCGTTGCATGCTCTCACCTTGATGAACGACACGACGATGCTGGAAGCCTCCCGCGTGCTCGCCGAAAAGGTCGCTTCCCAAGCAGCGCCGGAACAGGAGCTGGCGAGGCTGATCCTGACCCGCGAGCTCGAGGCGGAAGAGTCCGCCGTCGTCCTTCGAGAACAGAAAAAGGCGCTCGACTACTATCGAAGCCATCTGGAGGAAGCTATCACTTTCACCTCCATCGGCCAGCAGCCTTCACTTTCCGGCGAAACCGCTTCCGCAATTGCCGCCTGGATGGCCACGGCCAGTCTTTTGCTGAACCTCGACGAAGCCATGACTCATGAATAATTCTTTCTCCTCACTCAGTCGTCGTACTTTTCTCCATCAATCGGGAGTCAATCTCGGAGCCATCGCTCTGGGAGGATTGCTCGGTCGGGAATCCTCAGCCGCATCCGCTTTGCAGGATGAGATTTCTCATTTCGCCCCGCGCGCGAAACGAGTCATTTTTCTAACTCAGTCAGGGGGACCATCACAGTTGGAGCTTTTTGATCACAAGCCCAGCTTGAAAAAGTGGGCAGGAAAGGAGCTCCCCGACAGCATCCGGCAAGGCCAGCGGCTCACGACGATGACCCGCAATCAGAAGCAACTCATTCTGCCGGGGATAACGAAGTTTGACCGCCACGGCGAGAGCGGTGCCACCGTCAGCGAATGGCTTCCCCATACTGCATCGATTGCCGACGACCTCTGCTTCGTGAAATCTATGGTCACGGACCAGATCAACCACGCTCCGGCGATGACGCGTTTCCTCACAGGTCACCAATTACCCGGACGCCCGAGTTTTGGTGCTTGGACCAGTTATGGTCTCGGGAGCAGCAACCGCAATCTGCCTGACTACCTCGTTCTCATTTCCAAGATGAAGCGCCCGAGTGATCAGCCGCTCTACGATCACTACTGGGGCAGTGGGTTTCTTCCCTCTCAGTATCAGGGAGTGAAGTTGCGAAACGCCAAAGATCCCGTCCTTTACCTGCGCGATCCGGACGGCCTCCCCCGTCATCTTCGCCGGGGAATGATCGACGGGTTGGGAGAGTTGAACCAGATGCGGTTGCAACAATCTGGCGATCCCGAGATCGAAACCCGCATTCAACAATACGAAATGGCATTCCGCATGCAGACCAGCATTCCGGAACTGAATGATCTTTCCGATGAGCCGGAGTCCACTTTCGAACTCTACGGACCGGACTCGCGACGCCCCGGAAGCTACGCCGCCAACTGCATTCTCGCGCGTCGACTCGCCGAACGAGGCGTCCGCTTCGTTCAACTGTTTCATCCCGACTGGGATCACCACAGCCGACTTCCCAGCTGGTGCACAGCTCGCTGCCGCGACACCGACCAGCCCAGTGCCGCCCTCGTAAAGGACCTTAAGCTCCGAGGTCTCCTCGATGATACCCTCGTTATCTGGGGCGGTGAATTCGGTCGCGGCGTTGCCGGCCAGGGAAAATGGGACAGCCCTGAAGCGGGACGTGATCACCACCCTCGCTGCTTCACCATCTGGATGGCCGGAGGTGGTGTGAAACCGGGAACGACTTACGGAGCAACCGACGACTTCAGCTACAACGTCGCCGAGAATCCCGTTCACGTGCAGGACCTCCACGCCACGGCCTTGCACCTTCTCGGGATCGATCACGAACGTTTCAGCTTTCGCTTTCAGGGCCTCGACTACAAGCTCACCGGAGTGGAGTCATCGCGCATTGTTTCTGACATCCTCGCGTGATATCCCCATGAAAATGAAACGAATTATCGCCGCAACCCTTCTCCTGCTTGTCTGCGGCGATCTGCAATCCGAACCCCACTTTGCTTCCATCTTTGGAGACAACGCCGTATTGCAGAGCGGACCATCAACCAAGGTGTGGGGCTTTGGTGCCGACCCAAGCGGCGATTACACCCTGCAATTCGGAGATCGCTCCGCTAAGGCTACCGTTCTGGGAAATGGACTCTGGAAAGCGACGCTTTCCAACTTGCCGCGATCTGATGATCCAAAGGAGCTGACACTTCTTAAATCAGGAAAAGCAGCGGTTTCCCTTCGGGACATTGTCGTGGGCGAGGTCTGGCTCGCGGCAGGCCAGTCCAATATGCAAATGCAGGTCAAGAGCATGAAAAAAGACATGCCGCCCGCGCAGGACTGGGTCGACTCTGCGTCTTTACCGCAGGTGAGATTTCGTCGCGTGAACGACCCCGTCCTTTCCGACTCGAAACGGGAAGCTACCGACCTCGCAACATCTGCTCCATGGATCAAAATGTCACCAGAATCCGTCCCCGAATTTTCCGCAGCAGCCGCTGTCTTTGCGCGACAAATCGCAGAAGAATTGCAATGCCCTGTAGGGATCATTGATGTTTCCTGGGGAGGCAAACCCATCGAACCTTTCATTCCGCGCAAAGCGTTTACTCCCCCGTTTCTTTCCCGCATCAAGGAGCTGGCAGACGAAAACAAACTGGATGATCTGAAACAACTGCGAGGCGGTGTCATTATCCGAAATCCTGAAGGGTATCCTGGTGCCATCTTTAATGCCCGGATTGCCCCGCTGACTCAGTATGGGCTTGCTGGCTTCATCTGGTATCAAGCCGAGTCAAATGCCGGCAAAGGTGAAGACCCTCGTCGCTATCGCCACAAAATGGCAGCCCTTGCTGAAGGATGGCGCGCGCGATGGAGCGATGATTCGCTTCCCCTTCTTTTCGTGCAACTCCCCTCTTTCCCGCAAGCGACCGGCTGGATCAGGGCTCGCGAAGAACAACGGCTCTCTCTCGAAATCCCCCACTCTTCCATGGCCGTAACCATCGATATTCGTGGTGAAGGCATTCACCCGCCGGACAAACTCGAACTGGGCAAACGGCTGGCTCGCTGCGCGTTGAAGAATACCTACAACATCAAGGACGTCGTCGCTTCAGGTCCTTGCTACACCGGGCATGAGGTCAACGGGTCGGAACTCATCGTTCGATTTTCGGAAATACATGGTGGATTACGATCCGGAAACCGCTCCCTCTTTTCGGCTGTTGAGTTTTCCGAGACGAAGGATGTGAAATGGTTTGAAGTCGCGGCTACCGATGGAAAATGGCACGAGGCTTCCGCCCACATCGCAGGTGAAACCGTAATCGTCGCCAGTGATCAGGAACCCTCCCCCGTATCTGTTCGCTACGCCTGCGGCACCGCCCCACAAGGTTCCAATCTCTACAATGGTGCCGGCCTTCCAGCCTCCCCGTTCTGCTCCGACCTAGAACTGCTGGAATGGGACGATCACGGGAAAGAGAAGTAGTTCCTTTGCCTGTCTGTTTTTCTACAGAGCAAAATTCGGAACTTCACTGTTAGAATCTCGCTCTTGCGGCAGTGTTCCAGTAAGCCCCTTTATGAAAATTATTCGTCTAGTCTCCCTTTTTCTGATCATCACCAGAGTCACCTTCCTCAGCGAGAGTTCCGCAGAAGAAAAACCCAACGTCCTCTTCATCATTTGCGACGACCTGAACGACTACGTCGAAACCCTTGACGGCCATCCGCAGGCAGCGACGCCGAACATCCGTCGACTCATCGAGAGCGGGGTCTCTTTCACCCAGGCACATTGCAACATTCCCATCTGCAATCCGTCGCGGGCCAGCCTAGCCACCGGGATTTACCCTCACACTTCACAAGTCTTCGGGTTCGAGCACTGGGACGAGAACGAGATTCTGAAGAACTCGAAGACGATGATGAAGCACTTCAGCGAGAACGGTTATCACTCGCTCGGAACCGGCAAGGTGATGCACAATCGGGATCGCCAGCAATGGGACGAGATCGGCCATTCATCTGACTACGGCCCCTTCGCCTTCGATGGTGGAAAGGAAAATCTCCCCCACCCCGATGTTCCGGCGCCCTTCCGCGATGACTTTGGAGCCATCGATGGCTCCTTCGGTCCGCTCCGGGTCCTGCGTCCGGAGGAGAAATTCACCTGGCGAACCGGAGGCTGGGCAAAACAGCGCGAACTCCGATATACATCCGATGACGACCGCGATCCAACCGGCGACGAGTTGAACGCGCAGTGGGCGGTGAAAAGGCTCAAGGAGTTCGCAGAAAATCCCAACTCGAAACCCTTCTTCATGGGCGTGGGTTTTGTCCGGCCGCATACCCCCTTGATCGTGCCGCAGGAGTATTTCGACCGGTTCCCGCTGGAGGAAATTGAACTGCCGGAAATCAAGGAAGGCGATGCGGAGGACACTTTCAAGCACACCGTAACATCGGACGAAGATGACCGCAGCGGCGATCGGGGAACCAAAATGTATCACAGCCTGGTTGCTTCCTACGGAGGAGACCGAGAACTGGCACTGAAGAAATTCATCCAGGCCTATCTCGCCAGCGTCGCCTCGGTCGATGATCTTGTCGGTGACATTCTCGATGTCGTCGACAACTCCACGCTGAAGGACAACACCATCATTGTTTTCACCAGCGACCACGGGTGGGGCATGGGGGAAAAGGGTTACCTCTACAAAAATTCCCTCTGGCAGGAGAGCACTCGAGTCCCCCTAGCGATTCGCGCTCCCGGAGTTTCGAAAACCGGAGCGACTTCCGACACCCCGGTCAGCCTCATTGATCTCTACCCGACTCTGGTCGACCTTTGCGGTTTGCCTTCCGATACCATGATCAACGAGAAAGGCCGCCCACTCGACGGGTTCACCCTGAAACCACTTCTCACCGATCCGGCCTCCGACACCTGGGAGGGTCCCGATGCGGCGCTGACAGCACTCTACAAGTGGGCGACTTACTACGATCCCGCGTCTCAGAACTATTCCCTTCGCAGCAAAGATTGGCGCTACATCCGCTACGAGAATGAAAAAGAGGAGCTCTATCATACCGCAGAGGACCCTGACGAGTGGACCAATCTCGCGCTCGATCCGGAGTATGCCGACCAGCTCGTCTCCTTCCGGAAGCAATTGCTGGACATCCTCCCCGATTCGATTCCGGAGCCG
>JAKMGR010000447.1 GCA_022424805.1 Verrucomicrobiales bacterium | reverse complement strand
CAGCAAGAACAACGAGCGCCACCGCACGCTCTGCGCGGATAGCGATCGCGCGACGGCTGCCCTGCTTCAGGATCTTAAGGAGCGCGGACTTCTCGAAGATACCCTTGTCATCTGGGGCGGTGAATTTGGGCGAACGCCGTATTCTCAGCTGGGCAAAGACAAGGATAAAGCTAAGGCTGGGCGCGACCATCACCATACCGGATTTTCCATGCTGCTCGCAGGAGGAGGCATCAAAGGGGGAACAACCTGGGGGGCGACCGATGATTTCGGAATGCACGCCGTGGAAAACCGTGTCCATGTCCACGATCTTCACGCCACGGTTCTCCACCAGCTCGGTCTCGATCACGAAAAATTAACCTACCGATATTCCGGACGCGATTTTCGTCTCACCGATGTGCACGGAAAAATTGTGAACGGAATCCTCTCCCACACCGTCTAAGAAACCGTGCTATACTTTTAACCCTTAACTTTTTCCCGATGAAATATTTTCTCCCTGCTCTCTTTCTCTGCCTGACTTTTTTCGCTGTTGCCTGGCTCCGTGCCGACGATAAAAAGGACGACAAGATCATTCAAATTCTCGAAAAAGAACCTGAGCAGCCCAAGGCTGAAGTGAAAAAAACGGAAGAGGAGTGGAAAAAGGAACTCACTCCCGAGCAATATTACATTCTTCGTGAGGCAGGTACGGAACGCGCCAACGGAAAGGTCTACGAGGAATTCAAAAAACAGGGCGGTGGCACCTACTATTGCGCCGGTTGCAACGCAGAACTATTCTCTTCGGAAGAGAAGTTCGATTCTCATTGCGGATGGCCTTCCTTTTACGATCCTTCCAAGGCGAAGAACATCAAGACTTCGGTCGACTTTCATCTCGGCTACCCGAGAACGGAAGTTCTTTGTGCGGTCTGCGACGGACATCTCGGGCACGTTTTCAAAGGAGAGAAGTTTGAGGCTTTCGACGGCAACAAGACCCCGACCGGAAATCGCTATTGCATCAACGGCACTGTGCTGAAGTTCGTTCCCTTTCCAGACAAGAAAGACGGAGCGAAAAAGAAGGCAGAGAAAAAATAGCCGGACGCGCTCGCGTCTCGCAGCCTCATTGCCAGACCGCCTCCCATGTCGCTAGGATTGCAGCATGATGGCTCGTTATTTCTCTTTCCCCCTTATCGCCGCAGCAGTTTTTTCCTTCGCGACGACGACGTCTGCGATTGATGCGGGCCGCTCCCTCTACATCGAAGGATACACGGGAGCGATTTCCTATGCTCCCGGTGACGAGTTGGCTTTGCACCTTTCTTCGACCGCATCGGAGTGCACTCTCAGCATCTCGCGAGTCGGAGCAGAGACCACCGCTGTTCTGAAAGACGAGAAGGTTGAGAAACTGCTCGAGTATCCTGTCCCCGAGACGGCATCTGCGAAAGGTTGCAACTGGCCGGTTGGATACCGGATGAAAATTCCCGCGGACTGGAAAACAGGATACTACGAAGTGCGGATGAAGATTCGCGATTCCGGTGGCCGCTTTACGCAACGCAATTCCCGAACTGCCGAGAGCACCTGTTATTTCGTTCTCCGGGCGGCAGAGCCGGGAAAGAATGGCCGCATCCTCCTGCAACTCGCGACCCATACCTACAACGCCTACAACAACTGGGGTGGATCAAGTCTCTACGGTTATCACGGTCGTGCCGGGCTCCAGGGGCATGAGGTCTCTTATGCGCGTCCGCCAAGGTCTCAGTATTCCAAATGGGAACTTCCTTTCGTTGCCTGGGCCGAGAGCAATGGATACGCGATCGATTTTGCGACGAATCACGATCTCGAGATTCGTCCGGAAATCGTGAAGCCGTATCAGCTCGTGCTCAGTCTTGGGCACGATGAATACTGGTCCGGCCCGATGCGTGATACGATGGAAGCCTTTGCCGCCGATGGTGGAAACATCGCTTTTTTCTCCGGGAACACCTGCTGCTGGCAAGTTCGTTGGCAGGAGGAAACGCGCTCTCTTCTCTGTTGGAAACAGTGGTTCAATCAGGATGAGGTGTATTCCTCGACCGCAGAGACGATTCCCAGTCTCGCTTCGCTTTGGGGCCACCACCTCATCGATCGACCCGAGAATGAACTGACTGGAGTCGGATTTCTCCACGGCGGTTATCATCGCAGTCATGGTCAGCTCATGGATGGAAGC
>JAKMGR010000423.1 GCA_022424805.1 Verrucomicrobiales bacterium | reverse complement strand
CTTCCAGAGAACTCCTGCCATTTCCCTCGTCATGATGGAAGGGGAAGCGGGGGAGGCGTATTCAAACCCAATTGGCATTCGGCTGTAGTTGATAACCAGCATTCGATCGGGATCGATAATTTCTTCTGCGCGTAGAGATCCCGTGAGGTCAATTCCATCGAACGTGGTTTTGTCAGGATTGATTTTGCAAAGGTTCAGTAAGGTGGGGAGCAAGTCCTGAACCTGGGTGAGACCATTCACGTCACGACCTCCATTAAGTTGCCCCTTTGGCCAGCGAATGAAACACGGAACGCGATGACCACCTTCCAACAACTGGGTCTTCTTTCCTCGCATTCCTGCCGGGTAGTATGACTCAGCAAGTGTACTTCCGTTGTCAGTCAGGAAAATAACAATGGTGTTCTCAAAAAGTCCCGATTCCTCCAGAAAGGCGTCAAGACGACCGACGTTGTCGTCGATGTTTTTGATCATAGCGAGAAATTGGATCACTCCCTCACGTTTTTGGGGTGGCTTGATAGTGAGTTTCCCTGCGGCTTCCGCCTGCTCGACTTTTTTTCGCATCGCTTCCCTGTATTCCTCCGGTTCCCAATAGGGGGTGTGCGGAGCATTGGTGGGGAGGAAGGCAAAGAAAGGTTTTCCTGATTCCTTTCTCTGCTTCATCCATTCGATCGCCTCGGTAAAGAAAACATCAGTGCAGTAGCCTTCGTATTTCTCAAGCTTCCCGTTTCTCTGGTAGGTATCGTCGAAGTAGTCGTTGTCCCATACGTCGGGTGTGGAGTTGATGTGGGAGGAAGGAAACCAGAGCGTTTCATCAAAGCCGCGGTCCTGGGGGCGAAAGGGGTAGTTGTCCCCGAGATGCCACTTACCGAAAATCCCGGTGGCGTATCCCGCATCGCGGAGGAAATCTGCCATCGTAGGGAGTTCCGGCCGAAGAAGGGTTCGGCCGCTACTGACGTTGATGGCTCCATTCCGTGCGGCGTCGAGTCCCGTCAGGAGCTGGCCTCGTGTCGGTGTGCACATCGGTGCGACGTGGAAATCGGTCAGGCGAATCCCACCGTCGTGAATTGCATCGAGATGGGGCGTTTCGAGGACTGGATTCCCATGGGCGGACAGGTCGGGATAGCCCTGGTCGTCGGTAATGATGACAATAACGTTGGGCGATTCGGCACATGCAATAGTCGCAAAAGCGAAACAGGCGGCGAGAGCAAAAATTGATTTCATTTACCGGCAGAAGGCTCAGAACAAAAGGGGGGGAAAGGAGGAGAAATGTCGGGAAATGGATTTCATTAGATCGCGAGAATGTCAGAAAACAAACGTTTGCGTAAATGTTTTTCGGCTTTTTGGAGGGACGGATGGATGCCAGCAATCACGCTTCGCCGCGGAAAACCAATTCGAGGTAGCGTGTGAATGTTGCGGCGAAGAATTCCTCGTTTGATCCAAAGGTCTCGCAGCGATAGATCGAGGGGCTATGACCGGTCGAAAGGAGGTAGCGGTGGGACGCTGTTTCGCCGAAGTGGACCCACGGCGTGGCCGAGGCGCACTCGTCGCGAAGAACGTCCCATTGATCGAGTGGCAGGACGGGCCAGGCTTCTCCGCGCTGTGCTTCGAGACCTTCGGACTGCAGGAGATAGGAACGAATTTCTTCAGGCAGATGGATCTTGTTTTTTTGTTCCCACTCTGCGAGTCGAGATTCTACCACCGGTGGAAAAAACGAGGCGTCGATTTTTCCAGCGCGTGCTTTTTCCGATTCTGTGAGTCGGATGATATGGGGTTTCCAGTTCATTGCTCGTAGCCCCTTTTTCTCACTCCTTTTCGGAGATGCGGTTGGCGGTCTCGAGGCCGGAGATGATTGCTCCCTCGATCGAGCCGGAGCGAGTGTGGTCTCCACAAATCCAGATCGACTCGTGGCGGCAGATTTCCGTTTCATTGCCCAGAGGGTCTACTGGCAATGCCTGTAGAATATGCTCGGTTCGCAGGTGCTTCCATGTCTCCGCCTTCTCTCCGAACCATTCGACGAGTTCGGCTTCGATGGCGCGGGTGAGATCGGCGTTGTCTTCCTGATTGCCAATTACGGAGACGGAGATGAGGGATTTGCCATCGGGGGCGTAGCCGGGCGCCACTGCGGAGGGAACGCAAAGATTGTGGATTAGTCCTTCGCGGTCACCATGCAGCGCGATGATTGCTTCCTCGAAGGGTGCTTCGTCGGCAGAAAAGTAGAGACAGGACGTGCTGTTCCAGCGCGGAGCAATTTCGGCACCGAGCAATCGGGCGGCGGTCGCTCCATCGGTTGCGAGCACGATGTGGTCCGCTTCTTGTCGTGTGTCCTCGATCATGATGTGATCGCTGGTGACCGAATCGACGGGACGATTTAGCGAAATGGCATTTTCCGGAAGTCGCGTAGCGAGTTGCTCCGGGATGGCCTGCATTCCTGCATTGGGCAGGGTAGCGGAACCGGAGGAGAACATTTTGAATGTGAACTCGAAAAGTCGGCTCGACGTCACGAGCAGATCTTCGAGAAAAACTCCTCCATAGAACGAGCGAAAAAAGTCGTCGATGATGCGATCCGAGAAGCCGAATTTTCTCAGGTAATTTGAAGTCGTCATTTCCGGTCCCTGCCAGATGTCGGAGACATGCTTGCGGAGCAGGTGAAAACGCAGTTTCGCAACCAGCAGTTTATCCCACATGCTTCCGATTGGGGCGAAGGCTGAGGAAAAGAGTGCCGAGGGTTTTCGAAAAACGTCGAGCACGGAGCGCAGCTCTCCCTTTTTCCAAACGAGGGCACCGGGCTCAAAGGAACGAAGGTCGAGTGCCTCGAGATCGAGAAGTTTTCCTGCTTCCGGGTAGGCATCGAGATAAACCTGGAACCCCCGATCAAGGAGAAAGCCATCGACATTGTCGGTGCGGACGCGGCCGCCCACGCCATCGGCCGCTTCGAAAACCCGTATCCTATGGCCCAATTCGTGAAGCCTCACCGCGCACGATAGTCCGGCGAGACCAGCACCGACAACGATGACGTCGGAGGTAGTTGGGGCAGGGGATTCACTCATGGAAGCAGGGACTCTTCGAATCGACAAAGTGAATGGTCAAACGGCATCCTCGTGATTTCCGTTCGCGCCCTCCAGAGCCTGTTTGGTCACCTCGTGCCGATAGGCAAACATGCGGTTGAGCTTTCGCCTTACAAGTGGACCGCCAAAGATTTTCCCCAGGAAGCCGAGTGGCAGTCGATAGCGAATCGAATCGACGAGTCGGCAGGTGTCATCACTGGTCGGAAGAAAGCGATGATGATGCTCCCAGAAGGCGAAAGGTCCTTCCTCTTGCCGGTCAATGAATCCGTCGTCTGATATTTCGTGAACAGCGACCCAACGCTGCTTGATTGGGCCGATTCTGACCTCGATTACGGCTCGGGCACCATCTTTCAATTCGCCGGGGGACTCGACGACGGTCGCTTTTTCCCATGGGGGCGAAAGCTTTTTAAAAGCACCCGCGCAGAAGTGCCACGCGCGCACCTCGGAAGCGGGGGCATTAATGAGGGAAGAACGTTCGAAAGTGGAGTGGGCCATGGGAAGGGTTACGACGATCTGATTGGGAAGTGGACGGTTTTTTCGAATCACGCTGCAGTCGCTACCTTTCTGCAGGGAGCAATATATGTCCCGAAATATCATCTCCGAGGATTTCGGATTTCTTCCCACCAAATCGAAGGTGCCACCAACCGATCAGCGCGCAGAGGAGGGCGTCGAGACGATCTTCCTGGTCTTTAGTCCACGCTAGAGAAAGGAGTTCCTCGACGACTTCATCAGAAAGCAGATGGGGGAATTCGTCGCAGAGAAACTCCCGCAGAAGCGACTGGTAGCGGGAAAACTCCGCTCGCCTTTCCACGATACGGCCACGCTTGTATTTGATCGTTTTTCCCAAGCCAAACCAACGAACCATTGCTGGATGCGGATAGACTTCCGCGGCGAGTTTGTTGCCTTTGGTGAAATCGGGAGAAAGAAGAAATCCTTCATTCCGAAGTGCATCGGCGACTCGCAGTGGTCTCTGGCATAGGCGACGATTTGCCGGGTGGCATCCTGCCTCTTGCTTGCGAAACCGTTGCGAACACTCTCTGTCTACCGGTCGGGAGCCTGACTCGTTGGGAGCAAGTGTCGGAGCATCGATTGCGAGGAAAATGGTATCCGTTCTGCATTCCTTGACGGCTTTGAGAAGAGCGTTATCCCCGTGTGTGAGCGATGAAGCAATCCCGCAAGGTTTGCCATTTAGGCCATCGGGGAAACTCATCCGACAGATTCCGTCTCGATTTTTTTCGCCCCAGGCAAGATCGAATCCGAAGATGGTGAGAGGGCCGGATCGAATTATTTCTCTTGAATTAACCATTCATTTGAATACTGTTCTGGTGAACAAAATGAAGATTGCCCGGAAACTCGAGATTCTCGCGGACGCTGCCAAATATGACGCTTCCTGCGCCAGTTCGGGTGCAGTGAAGCGTGACTCTGCCAACTCGCCGGGAGGAAAGGGAATTGGTTCGGCGGGAGGTTCGGGCATTTGCCATTCGTATGCCCCGGATGGGCGTTGCATCTCTTTGCTCAAGGTTCTACTCACGAATGTTTGTCTCTACGATTGTCATTACTGCATCAATCGCCGTTCTTCCAATGTTCAGCGAGCGCGTTTTTCTGTCGAGGAAGTTGTTCAGCTCACTCTCGACTTTTATAAGCGGAACTACATTGAAGGGCTGTTTCTCAGTAGCGGGATTATTCGAGATGCTGATTACACGATGGAGCAGGTGCTCCGTGTCGCGAAAATTCTGCGGGAAAAACATGATTTTCGTGGATACATCCATTTGAAAACCATTCCCGAGGCTTCGCAGGAACTAATCGAGGAAGCAGGTCGCTACGCCGATAGGATCAGTATCAACATCGAGCTGCCAGATGAAGACTCCGTTCGTAAACTGGCACCGGAAAAAAACCTGCGACGTACGCAGGAGGCAATGGGCGGAATACGCAGTCGGATCGAGGAAGCCCGGGCAGAAAAGAAAGACCGGAACAGGAAGATCCAGGCATCAGAGTTTAAAGATGGCCAAACCTCAGGACGGTCCTGCATCTATGCGAATGGCCAAAGCACGCAGATGATTGTCGGGGCAGACCGTTCTGATGATGATACCATCCTGCAACGATCTGATCACCTGTATCGGAGCTATCGACTGAATCGCGTATACTATTCCGCGTTCAGCCCGATTCCTTCGCCATCGCAGATTCTGCCCGCAGTCGCACCTCCCCTCGTACGCGAGCATCGACTCTACCAGGCCGACTGGTTGTTACGATTCTATGGCTTTGCCGTCGGGGAACTCACCCCGAAAAGCGGGGAAAAGCGAGGGCAGCTTGATCTCGATCTCGACCCGAAGTTGTCGTGGGCTCTTCGCCATCGGGAACGCTTTCCCGTTGATGTGAATCGCGCCTCCCGTGAGGATCTGCTCCGCGTTCCTGGCCTGGGAGTGCGAAATACGGATCGGATTCTGAGAATTCGCCGGTGGAGTCGCCTCCGCCTCGACGACCTTGCCCGACTCCGAGTTGATTTGAAGAAGGCGCTCCCGTTTTTAATCACTGCAGATCACAATCC
>JAKMGR010000417.1 GCA_022424805.1 Verrucomicrobiales bacterium | reverse complement strand
TAAAGTGCGCGCAATTCTGAGCCCAGAAGAGTCACCCCATCACATTTTGAACGAGCCTTGCCAGCCCGGAGATCAACTGCCTGAACGGCAAAAATGAGAGCGACAGCGGCGTAGTTGGCAAAAAGATCAACTGACTGCGAAGCCAGATTCGCTGATCCCCAACTGAGGCCATTCACATTTTGGTTATACTGCTCTGCATGTGTTGGGAAATGATCGACTAGTGAATTGCCGAGGTGAGTCAGCATTGGCATGATCGAGTTTCCAGTGATTTGCAGCCCTTTGAGATTCATGTTCACCGGAGAATCACCGTGCCCCATCAGGGAAGGTGGCAGTCCGTGATTGAACTCGGGAGAGACGAGCAAGGCGATTTGGACATCGAGATGTTTGGCAAGAAGACCGATGTGACGACGCAGCTCGTCCATTGCCATGCCGACGTATTGACCGAGGAAATTTCCGCTCTGGAAAAACTCACCTGCCTCGGTGTCGATAAGCGGATTGTCTGTGATCGCGTTCATTTCCGTTTCGAGCGTTTTCTCGATGCGAAGAATGCCCTCGACGATCGGTCCGATATATTGCGGGAAGCAACGGAGAGAATAGCGATCCTGCAGATGTTCCCGTGGGTGTGCTCGCTCCAGCTCGGTCGCCTGAACATCTGTCAGAGCGAGAAGGCGCCGCATGATCTGGGCCGACCAGGCTTGGCCGGGATGGGGTTTGCAGCGATGCACAAACTCGGCAAACGGATCTTCGTGACCGAGCAGGGCGCGGATCATGAGCCCGTGAGCGGCGATGGATATGCTGAGGTAGTTCCGCACCGAGTGAAGATGATTCAGCGCGATCGCTGCGGAAAACGAAGTGCCGTTGACGATTGCGAGAGCTTCTTTGGGAAGAAGTGAAATCGGTTTGTAGCCAAGGAAATCGAGAACTTCATCACGATCATATTCTCGACCATTCATCATCACCTTGCAGGAAGCAGCTTGCCCGGTGATAGCGCGGGCGATTGTTCCCAAAGGAATCAAATCGCCACTCGCTCCGATTGAGCCAAGTTCGCCTACGACGGGTGTTGCTCCGGCGTTGAGAAATCGGACCAGTCGCTCCACGATTTCCATGCGAACGCCGGAAGCTCCGCGAAGAAGCATGTTCGCGCGCAATACCATGGCAGAGCGAACGTGGATTTCTGCAATCGGCTTGCCGGTGCCTGCGGCGAGAAACTCAAGAAGGTTGGTCTGCGACGCTTCCGCATCAGAAGCGCATACCGGAAGATCCGCCATGCTGCCGAATCCTGTTGTGAGTCCGTAAATTCGTTGGCCTGAATCAACCGCCTTGCGGACCAGATCCTGAGAGGCCTTCATTTCTTCAAGAACTTTCGGATCATCGGTGATCGAAACCGATCGGTTCGCAACAGCGACCGAATACACCTCATCTATTGTCAGCTGCTGGCCGTGAAGGCAGAGCGGGCTGGAATGCCCGACACTCGGCTGCCCGACATTTGAGGTGTCGGTCTGGAAGGTTCGGTTCGACATCTGAGAAAAAGGAGAAGTAGGTAACAAAGTTGGGGTTGACTGTCACGCGTGAAAACCCTGAACTACACCTTTGTTTTTACGTGTTTCAAAAATTTTTATAAAGACTAGCAAAAGTTGATAATTTTCACTCGAATCGAAGGATTTGCACGTGGTTTTGACGAATTTCATTGTGCCGCGATTCACCGCTTTTTGGCTTTTGTTCGAGATTTTCGGAGTCTTTGGGGAGAAATACGGGAATGAACTCTTGGTCCAGGCTTTGCTGGCCGGGGACTAGCGGTGGGTTTTAGGGCTTCGAGGGTAGGATCTATGGCCGCAGGTATACCGCGTCCGATGAAAAGCAGATAAAACGATGGAACAAAAAGCAATGCCAGAATCGTCGCTCCACCGACCCCGCCGGCGATAGTAATGGCAACGGGAGGCCAGAATCCACCTCCACCCAGCACAAGCGGGGTGAAACCGGCCATCGTCGTCAGGCTTGTCGCGACGATGTGTCGTGTTCGACGGATTACGATATCAGCGATGGCTTCGGGGTCGCCGGCACGAGCACTCTTGTTATCTCGTATTCCGGCCATGACGACGATGGCATCATTTACGGCGACACCAACGAGACCCATTGTCCCGACAACTCCCATGAATCCGAATGGGAAACGGAAAGCCCAGAGTGCGCCCAACCCGAGTCCAATTGAAAGGCCACCCA
The DNA here is from genome assembly GCA_022424805.1 of Verrucomicrobiales bacterium. Taxonomy (GTDB): domain Bacteria; phylum Verrucomicrobiota; class Verrucomicrobiia; order Verrucomicrobiales; family DEV007; genus Arctic95D-9. The sequence continues at coordinate 5,468 of JAKMGR010000417.1, read as the reverse complement.
CGACCGCAATGATAAACGCGACGCGGAAAGATCGAAAAGACGCCACGAGGGTCGCGATCATGAGCACAATCAGCAGCGGGATGTCCGACATGAGATTCCCGACTGCCTCATTGCGTTTGGCTGCTTCTCCGCCGTATTCCATTGAGTAGCCAGGGGGCAAGGTGAAGCCAGAGTCTCCCAGCTTTTGTTTAAACTCCGTGATTACGAGGTGAGGCAAGGTCCCTGCGGTGATGTAGGCTTTGATTTCATTGGTGCGCTTTCCGTCGATACGCGGGATCGATGCGACTTCGGAGCTGAGGTTCATTTCACCGAGAGCCGAAAGTGGTGTCGCGTTCTGCGCTCGTCCCCGGGGAGTGAGCGGCCGGAATTCGAAAGACGAAATTCGCCCGGTATCTTTTCTCATACCGCCTTCCATACGAACGCGGATGGGGATCTCTTCGGTGTCTTCAATCAGTGAACCGCTTTCGAGTCCTTCCAGGGCAGAATAGAGTTGCTGCTCAATTTCTTTGTGGCTCAGCCCGGACATTCTCGTTTGGTATTCGTCGAGATGGAGCGCGAGCTTGGGCACCATTTCCGTGAGATCAGAGCGGGTGTGGACAACGTCACGGGTTTCAGTCATCAGCACGCGAACTTCATTTCCCAACTTCTGCAGCACTGCGAGATCGGGACCGAAAATTTTCACCTCCACCGGCGCATCGAAAGCAGGTCCCTGTTCCAATTGGCGAACGAGAATCCGTGCCTCGGGAAATTGAACATCGAACTTGTCCTGCAATTGCCGGATCATTTCGAAAGAGTCCACGCCCTTCTCAAACTCGACGAGAGCCTGTGCGTAGAAAGCCGAATTCTTACGCCGTGGCATCAGGTTGTAGTAAAAGGTCGGTGCGCTTTCTCCAAGGAACCAATGAACACGTTTCACTCCCTCAAACTCCAGCGCGGAATCCCGCATCTTTCTCGCGACCTCGCCGGTTTGCTCAATAGAACTCGAAGCAGACAACTCCAGCTCGATTTGAATTTGATCACGTGAGGCCGGAGGAAAAAATTGCTCAGGAAGCTTCTTTGCCTGGAAAAATCCGAAGATCGGCAGGCTGACTCCTAACAGAACACCAATCACCGGCACTCGAAATAGTCGAATCAGGACCCAGCGATAGCCTTTCGCCGCTTTTTCATTTCCAATACCCTTTGACCAGAAACCATACCCCGTTGACTCGCTTGCGGGACCCTGTTGAGTCACCTTGTTGATCAGTCCTGCGAGAGCCGGGACGACTGACATGGCGAGAAGGAATGAAGAGTTGATTGCGAGGATCACGCTGACTGCGATCGAACCTACAAATTCACCACTCGCTCCGGGCAGCATCGCAATGGGGGCAAAGGCAAGTGTCGTTGTCAGGGTCGAACCAAAGAGAGGCAGCGCGAGATGCCGGATTGTTTTCAGAATCGCCTCATATGGAGTCTTGCCATCTCGAATCTCTGCGCTGACTTCGTCGACTATGACTATGGCGTTGTCGATCAGCAGGCCGAGAGCGATAATCAGTCCCGTAACCGACATCTGGTGGATCGGGATTTCCAGGAATCGCATGCCCGCGATCACCATCATTGCCGAAAGCGGAAGGGCGATCCCGACGACAACCATGCTTCGCCATCCCATCAGGAGAAAGACAACAAGGGTCACCGCGAGAGTGCCGATCAGAAGATTCATCCCGAGTTGTTCGAGGCGATCCTCGACATAGATATTCTGAGTAAAAAGAACATCCAGTTCGACACCGGGCGGCAGGGTTTCTCGAAACGTCTCCAGCACTTCGTCGAGCTCCCTCGTCCACAAATCGATGCGACTTTCTTCTCGAACAAATGCTGCTGTGACAACAGCATCGAGACCGTCAACTACGGCACGATTGGAAGGGGGATTCTCAATTGTCTTCTGAATGTCCGCGATTTCTTCGAGGCTGGTGAGCCGCCCCTCTTCTCCGAAACGAATCGGTGTCGTGCCGACGCGCTTGAGCGTGTCGAAGTCCTGATCAAGTTCAATGACTAACTCCGAGTCATCGCTACGAAGCATGCCCGACGATCCTTTTGCCTCACTGGCTTGAATCTGGCGGGAGATATCACCGATGGTGAGCCCCATGCGATGGAGGACATCGCGGGGGATTTCGACGAGGATTTCTTCCTCTGGCTGTCCAAATAAGCCGACGCTCTCGGTTCCACTGAGTGCCCGGATTTCGGCTTTTAAATCTTCGGTGAGACGGCGCAGGATTGAATAATTGGCCCCACCCGAACCTGTCCATTTCAGTGCGAGTATGGACGCGTAGGCTCGCAACTCCGGTTGCTTGAAATCCGGTTGCCGTGCTCCTTCAGGGAGGCGTTTTGCGGTTTCCGATAATTCGTCTCGGACTCGCGACCAGACTGTGTCGACATCCGTGATGTCTTCTTTCAGCTCGATCCCGACGGTAGAAAGTCCGGCCATGCTGTCGGTCCGGATTTCCTTGATTCCCTTGATCTTGCGAATGTCCTCTTCCAGGGGGCGGGAAATTTGCGATTCGACACGCTCGGCATCGGCGCCGGGAAAGATGGTTCGGATCACTCCAAAGCGCTGCACGAGGATCGGATCCTCCATGCGCGGCAGGCTTGTGTACGACGTCAACCCGGCCACGGCGATGACCCCGATCAACAGCAGAAGCAGTCGCGGATTTTTGAAAAGAAGTGCTCCGGTCACGACTCCTCCTTTTTCTCCTCCGCTTCTGAAGTTTTGTCGGACTCGTCTTTGATTTCGACTGGCTGGCCAGGGACAATCCGATGAGTTCCGTCGGCAACGACCTCGACGTCGCCATCGAGAGTGCCCCGAATCCACGCACGATCATTTTCGACATGGACGACTTCCACAAAATGACGAACGACCTTGGCCTCTTCGCCTTCTCCTTCGACAATGTAGGCTGACCAGAGCCCGCGCGTTTCGCGCGTCAGCGCGGTGAGTGGAAGCCAATAACCGCGAACAGATTTGGATCGTGTCAGGGTCAGGTTAACGACCTCGCCGGCGCGATGGCTTACTGAGACAGACTTATCGAGGGTGAAGACGACGGTTCGGGTGCGAGCACTCTGATCCACCTCAGGGAGAATTGCGGTGACTGGAGTGGAGTAAGTTTTCTCTCCCAGCTTGAGATCATGAAATTCTCCCTGCTCAAGTTCATCGGCGACTTCGACCGGCACACCGACCCGGGCTTCGAGTTGATCTCCCCCCACGAGCCGGAACACCGGCATGCCCGGGCTTGCGACTGATCCCACTGTCATCTGCTGAGAAGAAATTTCTCCGGCGAAAGGAGCGGTAAGAACGCTGTCTTCCAAATCGAGTTCAACGAGTTCAGCATCGGCGTCGGTCATTCCGCCTCGAGCCGCACTGCCTGCGGATGCCGAAAGGGCATCGTCAATTTTTTCCTTCTGCAGCTCAAGTCGACGTTTGTCGAGCTCAGCAAGAACCTCGCCCTTGGCTACCTCGTCTCCGGGGCCGACGAGTATCTTATCGATCCTGCCAGCGCGGGAAAAGCCGAGATCGAGAGCTTGTCCGGCGCGGGTAACTCCCGTGTAGACTCGTGTCAGAGTGAAAGAATCGGCAGGCTTTGCATTGACCGTGTTTACCGCGAGCCGGCGCAGCTCTCGATCCGAATTTTCACCATCATCGACCTTTTTCTCTGACTTGCCGGTTAGCAAGACAAAGGCAATGAGTCCAGCCAGCAGCAGGCAAACGAGAAACGAAAGGATGCTGTTTACCTTCTGGGCTGTCATAGGTCGAAAAACAAGCGGTCGGGTGCGGTCGTCGGATCAGATACCGAGGGACTCAAACACTTCTGCGAGTCGACCACCCCGTTTTGGCGGTGCCGGTGCGGTTTCCTGATCCGTGGCGAGCAGGCCACCTCTCGCGATGATTTCACCCGCGAGTTCGGAGAGGATAACAGCATTTCTTCGAATTCGCTTGTCCAGTTCTGCGTCGTCGAGACGCTCGCGGAGTTCACCATTGAGCTGCGACAGGATTGTAATCTCGTTTTGGTTGATAAACGAAGTGGCGGCGGGCTGGTTGGTATCAGCCGCATCCCAGTCCCGAAAGAATTGCTGCATTTGAATGTTCAACTGTCGAATCGATTCGATGGTTTCTCCGACGCGAGAGAAAAATCCGGGGTCAGTCAACTTATCGTTAAAGTAGAGAAGAGCAGGGAATCCCCAGTAGATCGCGTAGTCCCAAACGTATTTGAGAGACATCGCGCGAGGATTACCAAAAATCGGATACTGGTCCTGATAGGTGCGCAGGTTGTCCTGAAAAAGTTGGAGAAAGAGACCTTGGTATCGTGGAGCAATCAGGCGCAGGGATTCCCCTTCCAGATCGTGTTCGATCATGCTGCAGATCTGCAAATTCGCCATCGCGATATAGTCGATTCCCGGCGAGTAGAGCGGATCGAGAAAAACACCAGCCTCTCCCGTGATTGCCCAGCGATCTGCGGAGTAAAGCTGGCGGCAGCCATGTGCGATCTGCTTGATTGCTCTGAAATCGAGAACGGAGTCTCGGAAAGGCTCGATTGCTTTGGCACACTGAGGTTCGTGCTCTTGAATCCACGCAAAGGCTTTTTCGAATCGATTGAACTCGCTCAGAGGATGCATGTCCGGGTCTGCCACAATTCCGATGCTCGTAGCTCCTGTTGCGAGAGGGATAATCCAGATCCAGTAGCCCTTTCCGAGTAGATGATTCGTGCTCAACCAACGACGCGGGACTTTTCCTGTGCGTGCCTTCCACTCTGAGTCATCGCTCCAGCAGTCTACGCAAATTTCACCATCGAGTCGAAACCAGGCCGCGTTGACTTTGTGGGGAACCTCTTCGTAAAGATCCAGTTTCCGTTTCAGCAAAGCAGTTCTGCCGCTTGCATCAACGACCCAGCGTGCCGCTGCGCGATGAAGCTCGCCATTTCGTTGGTAGTCCACGACATGATCCTCATCTCCCTCACGAAGATCGATCTCTTTTACCTTCGCCTTTTCCACAAATTTGACACCTTCCTCGCGTATCATCTCGACGAGGTGGTTTTCCAGCCTTCCTCGATCAATCTGGTATCCCGGCGTAGGAAAAAAATCCGTCAATCCGACTTCAAGAGCGTCTTCAAAAGATTCTTCTCCGCCACCAAAGAAAAATCGAAGGCCAAACTTGGGAAGCTGATCATCGACAAGATGCTTTTTCAGCCCGATTCGCTCGGCAAGATAGTGAGCCCCCACTTCAATTGTCGATTCTCCCACCTTGTGGCCACTTTCTGGAACAGGGAACTCGCGGCGCTCCAGAACAAGAATGCGAAGGTCAGAATGTTGATCCGAAAGTTGCTTTGCCAGGGTGAGGCCGGACAGTCCGCCCCCTAAAATCGCTACGTCAAAATTTTCTTGTTCCGGTGTCATATTTCGCGACGAAATAGAAAAAGGAAACCCTTCCATTTCAGTAACTATAATGA
>JAKMGR010000409.1 GCA_022424805.1 Verrucomicrobiales bacterium | reverse complement strand
AATACACCCTTGCGACCTACGAAAAGCTGATGCGGCGTTACTTGGAAGATCGGGACCGGCTCAATTTGCCTGAGAGCCAGTTTGTGGAAACGACTTACGAAGCGATTACGACGAATCCGCAGGAAGAAATTGGTCGAATCTACAACGCGCTCGGAATCGGTGGGAAAGAAGCCGGGCTGGTAGAAATCGACAGCTATCTTAAAAGCCTGGGCGATTACAAAAGAAACGTTCACCATGTTACTGGGGCCGAGGCTGATGCCATTCGAGAGCGATGGGGCTTTTCCTTCGACGCGTGGGGATACGATAAGAAATTGCCTGATAGTGTGGCGGTTAAGTCAGAGTAAGTGATGCCGAAAGGCTCGGATCTGAGCAGGTGAATTTTCAGAAAGAAACCTTTGCGACTCCGCGCCTTTGAGTGAGCTTTCCCATATCTGAATTCAACCCTGTTTGCTCTTTCGCCTTACAGAGTCAGGTCCTTTAAACAACCCTGTGTAATCCCGTTGAAAACCCTATTTGCAGTCGCTGGAGAGATCAGTGGAGACACCCACGGCGCAGCGCTCCTGCGCTCGTTGCGTGACTCGGGCGGATGGTCTTTCTCCGGTTTGGGTGGGCCACTGATGACGGAGGAGTCAGACGAGATCGAGAACTGGCTCGAAGACGCGGCCGTCCTTGGACTGTGGGAGGTTTTGAAAAAATATAGCTACTTTCGCGAGAAAATGGAAGAGACTGCGACGCGTATTTTCTCCGAAAACCCCGATGGCGTCGTTCTGATCGATTATCCGGGTTTCAACCTCCGGCTCGCGGAGCGACTTCGCGAGGATGGCTACGAGGGCAAGTTGATTTACTACATCAGTCCCCAGGTATGGGCGTGGAAAAAGGGAAGGATTCGCAAAATGGCGGAGCTGCTCGACCGGATGATCTGCATTTTTCCTTTTGAGAAAGAACTCTACGAATCGAGCGGTCTTCCCACCGATTTTGCCGGTCATCCTCTTGTCGATGAAATGGATGAAATCCGCGACGCGTCGATTGAACGTCAGGAGAACTTCGTTGCGCTCCTCCCTGGATCTCGGGAACGGGAAATCGCGAAGCTTTACTCTCCCATGCTGGATGCCGCTGAAAAATTGCTCGCGTGGCGTTCTGACCTGCGATTCGGCACCACCGGTGCGACAGCCGAGCTGACAGAGCGACTCCGTCAGGAAACCGAGGAGAGGGGCCTTGCGAATGCTTTTGAGATCGGAGAGCAAACCAGCCACCAGATCATGCAGCGCGCGGGAACAGGCGTAGTCGCATCCGGCACCGCGACTCTCGAATCGGCCTGCCTGGGATTGCCTTATTGCCTGACCTACAAAGTAGCATGGCTCACCGCTACTGTCGCTCGTTGGCTGATGTCTGTGAAATTTCTCGGCATCGTCAATGTCATGGCTGACCGAGAGGTGGTGAAGGAGCTGCTGCAACGGGAGGCGAAAGGGGAGCCAATCGCGAACGAGCTGCGAAGACTCATCGAAAATCCTCAAGAATGCGAAGAGCTGAAGCGGGAATTAGGTGCAGCAGTTAGTCAGCTCGGTGAAGGTGGTAGCCACCGTCGCGCTGCCGAATCTGTTGCGGCCGCATTCGATGATCCAACGTAATTCCTGCAAATGACGCAAAGAAAACTCATCCCGTTCCTTGTCGTTGGCTTGCCCGCTGGCTTGCTCTTTCTGGGCGTTTTCGCGATGATTCGCAGTGAAATGAAGAAACCCGACGTTCCTCTCGACCCAAATGAGCAGGTGCGGTTGGAAGCGGCTACTCTCAATCGAAGGCCTGTCAGTCGCGATGATCTGAAGCGTGATCTACGCACCCTTACCGAGACAATCGGCGAGCGTCACCTCGGGAAACCGGAGAAACTCGAACAGGCCGCCATCTGGATCGAATCCACGCTCGGCGGCGGGAATATTGGATACTCTATCGGCCGGAACATTTACGAAGTTGACGGCAAGACGGTGCGAAATCTGGAAGCAACTTTGCCTGGAAAATCTCGTCGGGATGAAATCATTGTAGTGGGAGCTCACTACGACACCGTCCCCGGGACCCCGGGAGCCAACGACAACGGAACAGGTGTTGTCACTCTGCTTGCGCTGGCTCGTGCCTTTGCGGGGGAGCAGCAGGATCGAACCGTCCGCTTCGTGGCGTTCGTGAATGAAGAGTCACCGTATTTTCACACCGAAAATATGGGGAGCCGCGTCTATGCCCGGCGTTGCAAAGAGAGAAACGAGAAGATCGTCGGCATGATTGCTCTCGAAACGATCGGATACTTTTCCAATGCCGAAGGTAGCCAGGAAGTCCCACCGGGACTGGAAGGGAGTTTTCCGAACAAAGGGAATTTTCTCGCCTTTGTCGGGAATGAAGATTCCAAATATCTCGCCGATAATTGCCGCATCGCTTTTACCAACGCATCCGGCATTCCAGCAATAGCGGGCGGTTTTCCGGTCGATGTGCCGGGCGTTGGCTGGTCAGATCACTGGTCGTTCTGGCAAGAGGGCTACCCAGCCGTGATGGTGACAGACACCGCGCCGTATCGCTATCCGCACTATCACAAAGCGAGTGATACGATGGACAAGATTGACTTCGAGAATTTTACGAAGGCGGTAGAGGGCTTCGAAGCAGTGGTGCGACGATTGGCGAATCCGTAAAGGCCAAGGTAGAGGCGGGTTTACTCGGCGACGCTCGCTATTTCCCCGGCTTCTTCGCTCAGAAACTGGGCGATGCCGTTGTATTTGTCGCAGAGGATCACCTTTGGCTCGACGGGCTTCTCCGTGATTTCGAAGCCCATGATGATGACTTTTTCGCCCGCATTGATGAGATGCGCGGCGGCTCCGTTGATCTCGATAGCCCCGGATCCGGCTTCGCCTTCGATCACATAGGTCTCGAGCCGGGCACCGGTTGTCGCGCTGACCACGAGCACTTTCTCCCCGACCCAGAGTCCAGTGGCTTCGATCAGGTTCTTATCAATCGTGATGCTGCCAACATAGTCCACGTTCGCTTCCGTAACGGTAGCGAGGTGAATTTTGGATCTGAGAAGACTGCGCATGAGAGGAGCGGGAACTTTTCCCGTTTTTGGGAGGAATGCAAGGGCCTGCGTTTGTCATGCCGGAGATTCCTGCACAATCAATCCTGCATAGGTGTTTTGGATTTGATGGCTCGACAGGGTTCTCTGTTCAAAGAAAATTCAGGCTTTGGCATAAAAAAGCCGCGTCTCCCCTCGGAAACGCGGCCTTTTGAAAAATCTGATGCGACGCCGTGCGTCGCGGGATTTCAGCTCTCGGCTGCGACTTCTTCCTCCTCTGCGACTGCAGCGGGGGAATCAACCCACTCGATCAAAGCCATGGGAGCAGAATCTGATTTCCGCTGACCCAGCTTGATGATGCGGGTGTAGCCACCTTGGCGATCCTTACTCGCAACTGCGATTTCCTCGAAGAGGGCTCTCGCGCATCGCTGAGCAAGCTGGTTGCTCCCGAGAAGGGAGACCGCGCGACGACGGCTGTGAAGAGTGTTTTTCTTTCCAAGCGTGACGAGCTTTTCGGCGAAGGGACGCAGTGCCTTGGCTTTGCCAAGAGTGGTGCGGATCTGCCGGTGCTCGATGAGGCTCGCTGCGAGATTACGCAGGAGCGCTTCGCGGTGTGCCTTGTCGCGCTGGAGTTTGACGGTTTTGCTTCGGTGTCTCATCGAAAGATAGGGTGAAAAAGGAGTGGTCTCGCGACGGATCGAACCAGAGTCCGATCCGTCGGTGATGTCGAATTAGTCGATATTCTGGGCAATGAGGGCGGCGAGGCCGGGTCCCTCGGATCCGCGATCTCCTCCTAGAAGAGTAGCTGTGAAAGGTTGCTCGAGCAGGCTCGGATCGATCTGCATTCCCAGAGAAAGACCAAGCTCGTGGAGTTTGTCTTTGATCTCGTTCAGAGATTTCTTTCCGAAGTTGCGGTACTTGAGCATCTCGGCCTCGGACTTCATTGCGAGCTGGCCGACGGTCGTGATGTTCGCATTGTTGAGGCAGTTGGCGGCACGAACGGAGAGTTCAATCTCGTTCACGCTCATGTTGAGAAGTTTCTTGAGCTCTGCATTTTCTTCGGTCTGCGCCTCTGGGCGATCTTCGATGAGGATTGCGTCGTCGTCGTAGTTGACGAAAACGTCGAGGTGGTGGCGGAGAATTGCAGAAGCCTGGAGGAGCGCATCATGCGGCTCAAGGCGTCCGTCCGTCCACATCTCGAGGTTGAGCTTGTCGTAGTCAGTACGCTGACCGACACGAGTGTTCTCAACCGCATACTTCACGCGGCGAACAGGTGAAAAAATGGAGTCGATTGGAATCACGCCGATTGGCATATCCGGATGCTTGTTGTCCTCGGAGGTGTTGAATCCGCGGCCAACGCGGACTTCCATTTCGAGACTGAACTTCGTGTTTCGATCCAGCGTGCAGATGTGCTGTTT
>JAKMGR010000392.1 GCA_022424805.1 Verrucomicrobiales bacterium | reverse complement strand
AAAAACAACTTCTTGCGAAAAACAATCCTGATCAAAAACAGATCAGCCTGATTCGGGAAACCATGGAGAAGATCGAATCGGATCGCAATCCACCTGAGTTGCGCAGGGTGGAAGGGTGAGCCCTGCCATTTCTGAGACATATACCCGAGGGCCGTAAAACCCGTAGGTCGGAACTTTTACGAAGTTCCGCTACTTAAAGCCTGTTCTTCTCACTTTTTTCGGATTGTTCCTCACTTCACCGTCACCCAAACCGGCGAAGTCCAGCCCATGTTCCCATCCCCCTGCTCCACCCGCATATAGTAGCGGTATTCGCCCGGTTCCGGCTTTTCATCCACGAAGGTTTTCGCAAATTCTGCCGAAACAGCCTGCGGCTCGAAGATCTCGTAGTCCTTCTCATTTCGGATCAGGGTGACACGGGTGATGGGCGCCGTTCCCTTCACCTTCATTTCCAGCGCCGGTGCTTCGCTGGTTTCGAATTCCCGCCCCATAAGGTGACCATTGCACGAGAACTCCATGAAGATCTTGTCAGTCGCCGCGACCGTCCGACGAGCATCCATTGCATCGAAGAGTTTACCTCGGTCCAGTTCCTTCACGTAGACACCGCCGTAGGAAAGATTCGTCGAGCGGTGGTCGGAACTCGCAAAAGCTCCCAGACGATGTTTCAGGCCGAGGGCAACCTGCCAGGTTCCGTTCGCATCGTTGCCTTTGAATTTCGAAACCTGCGGACTACCCACGACAATTGGCGGCTGAGGAGCACCCTCGCCTTCACTGCTGTTTCGCGAGCCTTGAAACACCTCGAGGATATTTTCGAACTCGGTATCGAGTTTTTCGTATTTGTGCCAGTCCGTACCCATTCGTCCAGCCGAGGTGTGCTCGATCGTGATGGCACGCTGCCCGTGTTCACGAAGCAAATCCCACAATTGCCAGGGAGGGATTTCTCCGACCCGATCGCCATCGGGCCCCGGCAGTGGCTTTGCCCCGACGGTGCGCTCCTCATAGTTCTTGCGTTTGATGTAGATAATCGGACCTCCCCGCTCGAGGAAGAGAACATTCCGATGGCCGTAGGGATACACCTGCTCGCGCTCGTATGCGTAAAGCGAGACAAAGCTGCCCGGATTGTGAAAGAGATCGGCCATCTTCTGTGTCTGCCACCATTCGTAAGCTGTGTAGCGTTTCCCCACTTCGGTGTGATCAGATGTCCCGAGAAAATCGAGGCCGCCCGCTTCGATTGCGTAGCGAAAATGTTCGACGATGCAGCCATCGTCCGTCGTCCGGCAGTTAGAGAAGTCGGTATGACGATGCACGTCTCCCCAGACGAGCTGGTATTTTTCTCCATTGATTTCCCAAACGTGATGATCGTCACGTTCCCGCTCTGGTGTGTCGTTGTATGGAGCGAGGAGACTCGGGGCTTCCTGAACGAGATCAAAGGGCATCGGCCCGACTAACTCGCGTTCGGCAGAGGGATCAATCCGATTCAGGTAGATTCCTGAATCGCCTGCCTGCTTGTTTTTTCTGCCATCACTCGGGTAGGCCACAAGAATGGATCCGTCCTTCGGATGAAGTGCCACCGGGCTGCGTCGGTCGAGACAGAACTGGCTATTGCCGAGAAGCTCGGGCTTTGTCCAATCGCCCGTCTCGGGATCGAGCCGTGCATAGGCAATCTGCCAGTAGCCTGGGCTATTGAAGAGGCAGTAGCGAAAGAAAACCCAGGGATTCCCCTCAGCATCAATGATCACTTCCGGAACATCGATCGCTCCCGTCCCCACGCTCTGGGGATCCGCGACGAGATCGGGAAGCAAGGCGGTGATATCGGCAACCTTTTCGACTTCGTTCGACTCGAGATTTACCCGCACGACTTTGAGCTGACGATCATGATGCAATCCGCCGCCCTTCTGCCGCCACTCGGAACCGAGATCCTTGCCCCAGCGGCTAATGCCATCCTCGTAGGCCACCCAGAGACTTTTTCCATCGGGAGAAACTGCTGCCTCAGGACGCGCTTCGTAGCGATCCGTTTGCGCGAGAGCAACAGGATCATGGACCGCTCCATCGGGAGACACTTGCGTAAAATAGGTATCAAAGTCGTTTTTCCGGTAGCTATCAAAGACCAGGATTGCCTCTTCGCCTTCTCCAAAGGCCAATCGAGGCTCCCAATCCCCTCGCAGTTTCTCCCCTGTCACGGTAATGGCATCCGACCACTCGACCGGATCACCCGTGCCATGTCGGACCACAATTCGGGCAATGCCATTTTCGAGAGTTTGCCACGCCACCCACACTCGACCATGTCGGTCTGTTCCCAAGTCCGGAAAGATATCATTGCCAACACCCCCCGTAAGTCGAATCGGCTCCCCGAGAGCTGCTTTTCCCTTCCGGCCGATCATCCTCGCCATCAGATCCCACTGGCCATCCTCTTCGAGCTGAGACCAGACGCAGAGATGACGACCACTCGCCAGCCGAGTCAGGCAAGGTTGGGTGATGTTGGTAACGCCTCTGGCGGACACCCTTCCGACGATCTTCAACTTTCCGTTCTCGCCAAGTTCCGCGAGGCGAAGCGTGTCGGCCTCACCATCGTGTTCAATGAAGACCAGAATAGGCTTGCCCTCCTCATTCAGGCACATCGCGGGAAAGTCTTCCTGGAAATCAGGACGGTTCAATTGAGCGAAGGGCTCGGAAATCTCCAGCTTCGGTTGGTTGGATCGCTTGCCCTTCTTTTTCTCGCCCTGCGACAAGCCATCATGAAGTCCGAAAAAACTCAGAAGCGCAACGACGAGAAAACTCTGCAAAGCATGTCTCTTAGGGAGGCGAATAGTCATGGCAGCAGCCAAGGCCACGACGGCGATCTGCGAAAGAAAAATTGTGGCGTTTTCGAGTATGGAAATGGGCGCTTTCTCGAGAGAAGAGATCACACTGAACCATGGCACACACAAGTGCTTGGAGCAACGCGGCCTTCTCAAGGACACGCTCGTGATCTGGGGTGGAGAATTCGGACGCCTTCCTCTCACCCAGAAGTCAAAGAAGCCGGGGCGAGATCACAATCCGCACTGTTTCACCACTTGGATGGCGGGAGGCGGAATCAAAGGCGGCGTCAGCTACGGAGAATCAGACGAGATTGGTCACCATGCCGCGAGAGACAACGCGCATGTGAACGATATTCACGCCACTATTCTGCATCAGTTAGGATTCAATCACGAGAAACTGACCTACGAATACAACGGCAGGCGTTTCCGCCTCACCGATGTGGGTGGCAAGGTGATCACGCCGATCCTGACGTAGGCTTTGTCCTCTTCCCAATTCTGCAAATCACTCCGAAAGGCAGAAGAGGTGGCGTTCCCCTCGAATGAAGAGCTCCGCGCCCACCGGCGCAGGAGTCGCGTCGACGCCTTCGCCCAGAGAATTGGTCGATACGACCTCCAGGCTGGGAGCGTCCTTGATCACAGTGATGTTTCCGCTGCGACCCGTCAGGTAAACATGACCTCCTGCGGCGAGCGGTGAAGCGTAGGTGGAGGAAACACCCGGAAGGCGTTCCGGACCAAAGAGCACCTTTCCGGATTTCGCTTCGATGCAGGTGAGGATTCCGGTCTTTCCCTTGTGAAAATAAAGACGTCCATCAGACATCATCGGGGAGGCGATATCGGGTGTGTCATCTACTGTTGTCCAGACCACAGACTCGGTCCCTCCGATGTCGCCTTTTCCATCAGGACGAAAGGCGCCCAGAAACGAGCCGCGAAAACCGCTTCCCACGAACACCAGTCCGCCAGAAGTCACTGCCGAAGCCACCGGGCGATCGGTTTGCCCACCGCATCGCCACAGTTCCTCACCCGTTTCGAGATCGTAAGCCCGGGCATAATTCTGACCGTTCATAACGACTTGAGATTTCCCGTTGCTCTCGATCACCAGAGGTGTCGCCCAGCAAGTCGGCTCGTCCCGATCTGTCTTCCAGATCACTTCCCCGCTCAGCTTATCGAGCGCGTAGAGCACAGAGTCTCCCTCATGATCCCAGGGAACGAGAATTTTGTTACCAGCGAGAGTCGGAGAACTCCCCTCCCCGAATCCGGCCCGAGTTGTCATCGGTGGAAAGTCCGTTTTTTCCCAGAGCACTTTCCCTTCAAAATCATAACAGAACAACCCTCGAGAACCAAAGTGAGCATAGACCCTCTCCCCATCCGTGCAGGGAGAAGCAGAAGCAAAGCCATTTGTCTTATGAGTGCCTTCATGAGGCTTGGCTTGGGCAGCAGTGCGATCCCAGATTAAATCACCAGACTCGCGGTCAAAACAAAACAACCGAAAGCTCAATTCTCCTCTCCCGCTTCCTTCTACTGGAACAGCTGAAACAACGAAAACTCGATTCTCCCAGATCACGGGTGAACCGGAACCTCGTCCGGGGATTTCCACCTTCCATTTCACATTTTGGCTTTCGCTCCACTGAGTCGGCGGTGTCGCCGTGAGCGAAACCGCATTTCCCTGATGCCCCCGCCAGTGCGCCCATTGCAGGGAATCATCTGCAGATAGAAAAAGAGGGCTGACAATCAGCGCAAGAGTGGCGGCAACGAGAATAAAAGTTGGTTTCATCATGGAGTAAACAAGCGATACGGCCGATGGTTTCACTTCGTGCAAAATTGTTCAAGGAGGGAAAGCCCGCCTGATGAAATGGCGAGCCCGGAGATCATCCAATCGTAGCTCACGGATCACCCTGGTCTGTCCGAAACGGATAGGCTGGCAGATCGGCTTCGTTGACGAGATTCACATCCGGCTTGCCGGTGAAGGCGTAGCGCACTACCGCAGGCTTGGCGACCTCGGGCGAATGAAGCTCAACCGTTTGACCTGCGATCTTTGCCACGGCCGGCTTCCACTCTTTGGCGGCCTGGTCAGCAATCCAGAATTCTCTCGGCGCTTTGCCATCTGTGGTTTTCAATCCCTTGGCGTGATCAAACTGAACAACAATACGATCGCCCTTGGCCGCAACATTTACAAAGACGGGACCGCTCGCCTCCACATCGAGTCCGAGTGTATCGCGAGCCGCAATCAGTGCGAGTCGCTGTCCGATTGGAGCCTTGTCCTTCGGGTGAATGTTTTTCACATCACCCAGATCAATTGTATTCGCGACACCGGTGTGGGGTAGGTCGAGCGCAGCCATCTGCGATTCCCGCATCCAGGCCCAGGAATGGGAGGAAGGATGATTCGGCTGCATCGTCGGGCCAGTCTTGAGCAGACTTCCGTATCCGGGAAGCATCACCATGAGAAAATGAAAGTCATCGCGGCCCCACTCCTGGCGGTAGCGTTGCATCCACCCTTTGAGGACCTCATCATATTCGCGAATTCCGGCAACCCGATGATACCAGGGCTCATCGGGCATTCCGCTGATGTAGCGGGTGTTTCGCTCACCCTGATACCAGACCAGACCACGGCATGAGTATGGCGCGAGCGGAGCGATCATTGCGTTGTAGAGAATGCAGGGTTGGCGACGCATGAAGACGTCTTCTGGCCCACTCCACTTTCCTTTCGCGAGCGCCGCCTTGATCTGTTCCTGCGCCTCGGTGTTGGCGTCCCATTCCTCCATGATTGTCTTGAAATGGGGAAACTGCTCGGTCATATCGCGAGGCATCCAGGCCTCAATCGACGAACTTCCCCAGGCCGCCAGAATGATTCCCACCGGTACATCCGTTTCTTTCGCCAGGAAATGCGCAAACCCGAACGCCACAGCGCTACCCGGTCCCGCAACGGCCCACTTGCCCTCGGCTCGCTCCTGTTCTGTGAAAGCAACGGTGCGCTTCACTTCGAAAGTCCTCAGGTTTTTCTCCGACAGATTTTTTAGTTCGTCGATGCCACCCCGCCCCATTTGCATATTGGACTGTCCAGAGCAAATCCACACTTCGCCGACGACGACATCAGAGAGTTGGATATCTCCCCCCTGATCCGTTTTCGCGGAAAAGTCTGTCCCTTTCGCCGAACCCTCCAGCGAGTCCAGCACGAGTTTCCATTTTCCCGCGTCATTTGCGACAGCGCTCTTTTTCTGGCCGGCAAAATTCACGGTCACTTTTGCCCCTACCTCTGCCGTTCCCCACACCGGGACAGACAGGCCCCTCTGCGGCACCATGTGGTCCGTAAACGGAGACGCCAGAGAAAATTCTGCACCCTTAGCGTGGGTGACCGCCAGCAGCAGAGAAAAGGAAATCAGGAAGAAAAACCGGAGAGTGCGCATGGTGCCATTTTGCGGCAGGAATGGCACTTGGCCACCACTTTTCTGGCTCGATCCAGGTCGTAAGATCAGGAGCAACCCGCCACTCGAAAGCGCTTTCTATTCCAGTAATCGGGACTCAATTTTGGCGCGGGGAAACTTGGTCCAGTCAACCTCCGTCGAATCGAGGAGGTGATTCCTGATCTCACTCGGGATAAAGGAAAGGATTTCGTTTTTCCATTGGGCCGGAGCTATAAGAGTCCACGAGGAAGCATGATTACTTTCGGGGACGCGTTGCACGGCGAGGACGAGCGCGACGGCCTGTCTCTTGTCGTGTTCCTGAGAAAGTGAATAGTTCTCACCACTGATGAGATTGGACTGATAACCATTGACCCCGCCCGGGGACTCTGGCGAATGGTAGAGAGGAACGCGATCATCAACCGGCTGTCGGCGGTCGAGACCGCTCGACCTCCCGGCTCCCGTTCTCCTGACGGAAAAACTACCCTGCAAGGCAGGCGCCTCGCCTGCCGCATTCAGGAGCCGCTCCAGCAGGAGCTCAAGCTTTCGCAGGAATTCGATCCAGAAACCGCAACCCGGTTTGCCCGGGGGATAGTGCAGAAGCAGTAGACTACAAACCCGGAACCTTTACTCGCGCCAGCTTGATGATCCGACCGTCGACGTTCCAATCCTGCACGAAAAGGTCACCGTTTTTATCCCAGTAGGATCCGTGCGTCCCGCTGAAGACACCTTCGATCCAGTCTTCCTGCTTCACGCCGTGAGCGCCGCGAGTTTTTGGATTCGGGTTGTGCCCAAGAACCGCCATGATCGTATTGCCCTTGTCGAGAATCACAACACGACCGTGGAGATCGGGAACAGAGACGTAGTCACCCTGAATCGAAACGGAAGTCGGCATTCCCAACCCTGTGACGACAACCTCAATAAACTCGCCCTCGAGGCTGTAGTGCAAAAGGCGCCCCTTCGGCTTGTGATTGCGATCACAAATCAGAAGACGCGGCGGATTATAACGTTCATCGAGAGTCATGCCATGCGCGGTGTTGAACTGCTTCAGTTCATTTCCCTTCTCCCCAAAATGGCTCAGATACTTTCCGGTTTTGTCGAAACGAAAAATGACATTGCTCGCGTATCCATCGGCCAGAAAGATGTCTCCGTTGGGAGCCACTGTGATCGCCGTGGGGCTGAATTTATCCAATGGGTTGCGTCCGGATGCTTTTGGAAACGGAAGGCGCAAGACGATCTCTCCATTGTCCGCACGAAATTTGATTCCCTCGCGATTCTTGTTCCGGGCACCGTAGATGTACTCAACACCTTCCTCCTCGCGAATTTCGATGTCATGCAAATTGGAATGATCGTCATGCACAAATTCACGAAGAACTTTGCCGTCCGGTGAAAAAACAACGACGCCCTTGCTGGCGCTGACATAGACATTCCCGGCTTTGTCGATAACCACACCACCATGCGTGGCACCGAGAACCGATTTCCCATCCTCACCTAATCCCCAACCGGGGACCGTTTCGAAAGTCATCAAGCCACCACCCATTCGGACTGGTTCGGTTTCCGAGTGCGCCGCAAGAGGCAAGAGGCAGGTCAGGACGAGGAGTAACAAGCGATATCGAAATTGCATGAACGAAAAGTAGGGAATGCTACCCATTGCCGGCAAGAAAATTTGAAGGCCGATGTGCGAGAGTAACAGGCTGCCAACTCGTTTGCGTCACCTCGATTGGGTTGGCTTGGGTGAGATCGACTCTAAGTTTGCATCATAATGATATCGAAATGCGTCACCCTCATTCTCTTTGTTACTCTCTCTACGATCGCCCACGGCAAAGAACTTTCCGTCTACATCGGAACGTATACCAGAGGCGAGTCAGAAGGAATCTACCGAGCGACACTTGATACCAAAACCGGAAAACTGTCCGAGGCAGTCCTCGCGGCAGAATGCAACAATCCTTCCTTTCTGGAAATCAATCAAAAGGGAGATCGGATCTACGCAGTGGGGGAAGG
>JAKMGR010000381.1 GCA_022424805.1 Verrucomicrobiales bacterium | reverse complement strand
TCGTCAAAGTCAGCGACAGTCCACCCCTGGACAAACTCTCGCGGCTCGGCAGTGAAAACCTGCTCACTCGGCGGCTCCGCTTCGAGGGTTTCTTTCAGAGCGACCTGCTCTGATTCGGGAGTGTTTTCGAGAGCTGTCTGCTTCATGTTCTCAATGAAGAGTGCAAAGCTCGCCCCACCTTTGTAGGCCTTCGCGCGAGTGAGCCACTCGAAAAATGCTTTGCGGTCATCGCGAGTCCAACCGCTCTTCTGGTGACGCAGCGATTTTGCGTAGGCCATCTGCTCTTCCTGGGAAGGAGCTGACTCAAGTAACTCGACTCCGATTTTCGCTGCTTCCGGCGCTCCGAGATAGACAGCCAGCTGGAGCGCTTCGGCATCGATTACGGGGTCTCTAAAAGGCATCGCTCCCACAAGCTTCTTGGCAAGTGATTCACGAACTTCCTGAGTTCCCTCGCCAAGCCGGGTGAAGGCTAGACTGTAGGCGCGAAGAAGATCGAGCTTCTGGCGACGCTTCAGGTCACTCATCTCAATCCTGTCGAGAGCGGCGAGCAGGTCTCCCTGCCACTCCTTTTTTCCATGTCGTGCCAATGCGATCAGCACGTTGATGGCGGCTTCTGTATTCTTTTCTGAAAGGGCACGCTCTTTCCAGTCCGTTACGGGCTGGTGCTCTACGGCGATGCGCGCGGCATAGCGAACGAAGCGGTCATCGCGCCCGAGATGAGGCCACACAGCATCCAAGGCGGCTTTGTCAGGACGGTGAAAAGATTCAATTTCCTCGCGCAAGGAATGAAGCTCACTCGGCTCCTGTGCCTCTGCTGG
This sequence comes from Verrucomicrobiales bacterium, assembly GCA_022424805.1. GTDB lineage: Bacteria > Verrucomicrobiota > Verrucomicrobiia > Verrucomicrobiales > DEV007 > Arctic95D-9. Next base: position 2,789 of record JAKMGR010000381.1, on the reverse strand, counting down.
TTCCGTGCTTTCCTCTCCCGAATAGGTGACACGGTAGAGCCCCGACTGGACGCGGCGACCTCCAATCGTGATATACATCGCTCCGTCCTCGGGGTTCACGAGCAGGTCGGTGAGCGGAAGCGGCTGCGCGCTCATGAATTCCTCAAACTCCGCTTTCCACGACGACCCCTTCGGCTCGAGGTGAACGGCGTAGAGTTTTCCGTAGCTCCAGTCTGCCACGTAGAGAGCGTTCTGGTATTTGGCGGGAAATTTCGCTCCGTAGCCGAATGCAACTCCGGTCGGGGAACCCGGACCGATGTTAACAACAGCAGGCAGGCTATCAGGATAGTATGCAGGCCATTTCCCCCCGCCATTTCTCCAACCAAACTCGGCGCCACTCGGAACCACATTGACGCGCGTGGGACGATACCAGGGAGTATTCATGTCCCACTCCATATCGGCGTCGTAGGTGAAAAGGTCGCAACTGCTATGAAAGGCTGCGTCATACTGATTGCGAAACCCAGTGGCCACGAGCTCCCACTTTTTCCCGTCGGGATCCGTCTTCGCAATCCAACCGCCGGGAGCCAGTGTACCTTTCATGAAACCCCGCCCGATGGGACGCTCCAGAAGCAAATCTTCGCCCCAGACCTCCGGGATGCGGGATGAATCCACCTTCGTCACGGGGGTCTGGTTTCCAACCACGATGTAAAGCGACTCTCCGTCCGGCCCTAACAAAACAGCGTGCGGCCCATGCTCTCCGCCGACATCATCAAATTTTCGAAGCAGCTTTTTCTCGTCAAATTTGTCGTCACCATCCGTGTCGCGGAGGCGATAGAGCCCACGACCGCCGTGCTCTGCTGAATTAAGAACAACATACAAGGCGTCGAAGGCGTAGAGCAGGCCCTGCGCTCCGCCTATGTCGAGATCGATCTTCTCGACATCATTGTCCGAAACCATTTCGCCGGGAGCGGGAATGGGAAGGCGGTAGAGCCAGCCATACTGATCGGAGACGATCAAGCGCCCCTTGCCATCCATCGTCATTGCGACCCAGGACCCCTGGTCGGATTTCGGCACGGAGTAGATTAACTCCACATCAAAACCAGAAAGCATCTTGATTCGGTCCTCGGGAGTCGCCTCCGGCGTCCGGACATCCAGTGCCGCAGTCAGCCTTTTGTGATCCACTTTGCCCCACGGGCCCTCTCCAAGGACAGCTACGATACTCGCCTTCGACCAACCGTAGGGATCTTCCCCTGCGTTGCGATTGTTCCATCCCTTGGGAGCCTTCGAAGCGATCTTCCAATCGTCGCCCGAGACGATTGTCGTCTTTTCATCTGCAATATTTGTGATTTCGAGCAAGGCGATAACTCCGGCAGCGCCTCCTTCGTTTTTCGCCCGTATCGCGAGCACATTGGGCTCCCCGCGTTTCAGCATATCCGTCACATCGGTCACATTGGGACGATTCCAGTCCGCGCCACGGGAAGCCGGGCGACGACCGCCATTGATGTAAGCGTCATATCCATTGTCGGCGGCAACAAAAAGAAGCGCGCGTTTCGTGTCGGCCGGAACAGAGAATTCCTTGCGAACATAGACGACTTCGCGCTCAGCAGGTGAGTTCGAAGTCCAGATCCAACTTGGTTTTTCGGCAAAGGCAGTGCCGCTAAAGAAGAGAGATACTGCACCTAGGAGAAAAAGAAATCGAAGTAGTTTCATGACGCGTTTGAGAAATAATACGACCCAGTATAGGATACCAACCCTTTGAACTTCGGCCACGGAAGTCGTGGAAGTAAGTGGCGCGATTACATGTTTGTCGGGCTGCTATTCAGGGGGAGAAGAAAAAGCTTTGAAAAAGGAAAAACCAGGCGCCCTGCTCGACCTGATCGAAGGCGCCGAAGCCAAAAAATCGGACGAAACGGTCGCAAAACTGCTCGCCGATTACGAGGCATCACTCGACGCATCCGATCCTGTCGCACCGTTCCGCGCAGCGCTGAAGGGTGGCGATGTGAAGCGAGGCAAAGAGATCTTCATGACCCATGCCGCAGGGCAGTGCGCAAAATGCCACAAGGTGAACTGCGACGGCGGAGTCGATGGTCCCGAGTTGACGGGAATCGGATCGAAGCAGGATCACGAATACCTTCTCGCCTACCTCGGCGACCTGAGCAGCGTAGTCGTCCCCGGCTAAGGAATGATGATGGTGACTCTCAAGAATGGCGAAAGCATCGGAGGCGCGTTACTTGAAGAAACCGCTGAGAAAGTGGTTCTCAAAATCCCCGATCCAGATGACTCCAACCAGCAGATCGAAAAGACGATTGCGATGTCAGAGATCGAAACCCGACAGCCTCCCGTCTCAGCAATGCCCCCGATGGGATACATTCTGACAAAAGCCGAAGTCCGTGACCTCGTCGCCTACCTCGTTTCCCTGAAAGAGAAAAACGGAAAAAAAGGCCATTAAATCGGCATCTCATCCGTTACAAAAAGAGTGGTAGGATAATCTTGCCCGAATCACACGCTCCTGATATAATCGAAATTCGGATGAAGAAACTCCCTCTCACACCTCTACTCCTCCTCGCTTTTGTGCCAGCTGACGCGCAAGTTGACAAAGGCGGAGGCATCTTCGGATTTGGCCGGAAAAAAGAGCAAATTAATTCTGGGCTCTTTCCAGACAGCGCTCCAACCACGACGGTGAACGCGTCCTACACGACAAACGCTCCTGCAACGTCAATGCCACAGACTTCGGCTACCCAGCCTCCTACAATGCCAGACCCGAATGGAGAAAATATTTTTCGAAGTATTGTGCCTCAAAAAGTTAAGCC
>JAKMGR010000369.1 GCA_022424805.1 Verrucomicrobiales bacterium | reverse complement strand
CAACAGCATGTATCACCACGGATTAGCCATGCTAGCGCTTGCAGAGGCCTACGGCGCTGTCGATGAAGAAGCGCTCTGGGATGGCAGCAACCCGGACGAAAAACGGCAGTCGATTGCGAAGACACTCGAGCGATCCGTCGCGCTGGCGGTGAAAGCACAAAAGGCCAATCGCTGGGGCGGATGGCGCTACTCACCCACCTCAACCGATGCCGACACTTCCGTGACCGGATCCGTTCTGATGGGACTTCTCGCGTCGCGAAACGCGGGCATCGCCGTTCCGGATGAAGCCATCGAAAACGCACTTGCTTATATGCAACGCAACACTGCTTCATCTGGATTTGTTGCCTATAGCGGCGGGATCGGCGGAGGAGGTCAATCGATGGCGCGCTCGGCTGTAGCTTCCCTCGTCTACGCAGTCGGACACAAGCGCGAGTGGGAAGAATACGAAGCCGCCCTTAGCCATATATCCGAACGCCTCGAGCATCGGGAGACTGCCCACACTCACTATTTCTACTACTACATGGCCCAGGCTCTTTTTCAGGGGGACCCGATCGCCTGGGACAAGTGGAATCGATCAACCGCTCGCATGCTTTCCGAGCAGCAGGCAGGCAACGGAAGTTTCCCCGGCAGCTACGGAGAAGCCTATGGCACTTCGATGTCACTGCTCGCACTCGCGCTGAACTACCGATTTCTCCCCATCTACGAACGCTTCTGAGTTTCTGATGCCTCGCCTTTTTCCCAACGCTGTGAAAAAACTCACGAATCCACTTTTGGGATTCGTGGTATTCGCATGCTGTTGCAAATCCGCATCAGCAGAAGACGCATATCTCCGCTGGCGCAATGGCGATGAACTCGCCGGACAAATCTTACCTGGAGAAGCAGGAAAGATTCTCTGGAAAGCTCAGCCGTTCTCCCGACCGCTCCAACTCAACTTGCGCCAATTGGAAAGCATCCGCTTTTCCTCGGAAAACCGGAATCCCACGGCAAAAGTTGAAGCCACCTTTCGGATTCTCCTGAAGAATGGGGATCGCCTCGACGGATCGCTCCACGCGATGGATGAAAGCTCCGTAACCGTGAATTGCGCACCTTTTGCAAATCCAGTGGTTGTGCGGCGCGACGCTATTGAGCGGATCGTGCACATCAGTAGCAGCTCCCTTCACTACTCTGGCCCGGGTGATCTGGGACAATGGACTTCCGATGGGCGTGACCGAAAAACGACCGAGTGGTTTACCGATCTGAAAGGAGCTTTCTCGACCCACCAATGGTCCGGCAACCTCTTCCGCGAAATCGAATTTCCCTCTCTCGTCGAGATACAGTTCCGGGCAGAAATTCCGTCCGGGAACCCGAACCTGGAAATCGGCTTAATCCGCGATGCTGATCAGGGCCCGATGATCGAAACCTGGGACAACTACCTCGTTCTCACTCACCAAACGCGGTTCGTTCCCGTCATGGAGATCAACGACGACACGCGTGCTCTGGATTTCCGACTGTTCTGGAATCAGGAAAGCGGCCAACTGCGACTCTGTGAACCGTCCGGCAAACTTCTCGCTTCTCTTGACGATGCGCTCGTGCAACGCAGAGATCACCAATCGACAAAACCGCGCGCTTCCGATCCTCTTATCCGAGGATTCTGGATCATGAATCGAACCCCGGAATTAAAACTGCATTCCGTCACGGTTCAGGAGTGGAATGGCAAACCCGCCCCGATTATTGATCTCTCCAAGCCACGCGTTCACCTCATGGGGCAGCCTCCGCAGTTTGGAGTGGATCAAGTCCATCTCACTGCCGGAAGCAACTCCATTCGCGTAGGCGGACGCTCCCATCCAATAGATAACCTGCAGGAAATCATTCTATCCCCCACTTCGAAAAAAACGGTCGAAGCTTCGCTGGAATCCGCAACACGAATTGCCTGGTTCGGGGGCACCACCGTGAGTGGCAACTTTCTCAACCTTCGAGCCGACTTCGCATCCGTCGCGCCCGACTGGTCCGAAGCCCCTGTCGATATCAGCCTGAAGAATGCGCGCGAAATTCGATTTCCCCAGATCGCCGAATCACCGATTGGCTCCGAGGCATTTCTCGAGGGAGACGGTATTGCGTTGCACGGAACCATTGAACCTCTTGCGCAAAAAGAGGGCAACAAGATCATTGGATGGCTCCCCCCCGGAGCAACCGAGCCCGTCCCTTTTGCTGACGATGTCAGCGGAAAAGTCACGCGGACGCCGCACGCCGCAGCCGTGAGGGAAAACTCGAACTTCATCGGCCACGGTCGGGTCTACCTGGAAAACGATGAAATTCTTGTCGGTTCGCTCATTTCCATTACCAAGTCCAAAGTCCACTTCACGAGCCGTATCACCGGCCTGCTCGAAATCCCCGTCGAACTGGTGCGGGCAGTCGATATCGGCGGAGCCGGGCGCGTTCTCGAAGGTTTCGGCGACAGTGAGTGGGAAGTTCATGAGGAGGATGAGAATGACATCACCCTGGCCAGAAATTCTGCATCGATCCGTGCCGGAGCATTTGGTAATCCGTCCCTCCTACTGGGAGATCGCCTCAGCTTCACCGCGAAATGGGATCAGGCATACGGAGCCATCACACTCCGCCTTTTCACCGACACAGTTGAAGAGAGCGCCCCTTCCACCGACATCATTGTCGCGGCACAGGGAAATCGTCTTTTTGTAGGGAAACTGAAAGACAACGGAGCCTTTTCTTTTTCCGGTGATCAAATCCCCATTGTCGGCGATCAGGCCAAATTCGAGTTTACTCTCGAACCCAAAAAGGTCCGTATCATCGTAAACGGAAAATCGAACCTCAATATCGCGACTGATCCGGACAACGTTTCCGGAAACGGAATTTTCTTCAAAATGGGCGGCGGATGGCAGGGCTGGAATCAGAACGAAAACGAAGTCACCCTTTCCGACTTCCGTATTGAGCGAGCCCCCGGTAGCCTGCCGAGACGAATCATCGACTCCAAGGCGAAGCAAAACGCTCTCACCGTTCCCCGCAGTCGCCGCGACCCTGTTCCCACCCATGTCCTCGTAGCTCCGAATGGAGACCTGCTTCGTGGAAAACTGGAGGCAGCATCAGGTAATGAAATCCGTTTCAGCACCGGAG
>JAKMGR010000299.1 GCA_022424805.1 Verrucomicrobiales bacterium | reverse complement strand
TTTGTGGCCTATGTCGTGTTGTTTTCGGCAGAGAATCCCAACTTTATTTCTTCTTCTTCTTCAAAGACTGGATGTAGAGAATGATGGAATCGATCTCGTGATCTTTCAGAACTCCCAGGTAAGAGGGCATTCCGACACCCGTTTTTTCGGTTTCGAAGCCCTCGGCGACGCGTCGTCCTGGATCGAGAATGGATTCCCGGAGATAGGTTTCGTCGACCGACTTGATGAATGAGCCGTCGGTAAAGGTGCGGTGGGAACCCCACAGTCCGATCCATGGAGGACCGACAGCGACTTGTGCTCCTTCGGCATTGGTGGCTGCGGGGACGGGAATGCCCTTTTCTCCAGTGGCGTGACAGGCGATACAACCGTAACGAAGCGAGGTGTCTTTTCCAAGTTGAGCAGTCGGTTTGATTGTTGTAGCGGTGCCCGTGAGGGTTTTCGGCGGAGTCAGGTCGACCTCATCGTCGGCAAATCCCATCGCTGTCAGGTCGAGTTTTGCGAGTTTGCTTGTGGTGAGGTAAGCACTGTCGACTTGAGTGGAGTCAGCTACCGGCAAGCGATAGGTGATTCGTAAGGAATGGGAGGGCTGCATTGCAACGAGGCCCAAGAAAAGTGATTTCTTGTCTTTCGATAACTTCGTGCTGGCGACGCCGACGGACTCCTGGCCGGGCTTGCCGTCGAGTTTGAAATTTCCGGAACCGTAGTTGTGGGTCTGTTCGTAGTTCCAGCGATCGACCGAGTAGCGACCTAGATCGGATGCGAAATCTTCAGAAAGTGGATGGTCGAAAGTAAGAAGGACCCCGCGTTTTCCGGCGGTGATTTGGGTGGGAAGCCACGATTGCTCGTCTCCAGGGCGAACGCGAAACAAGCCGCTGACTCGTTCACCCGAAGTTCCCCAGATTTCAAAACCTGTGGTGTAGAGTCGGCCATCCTGAGGATGTATCCGGCCTTTCAGAATCCCTGCTGGAAACCCCGAGAGAATGGGGACTACGGCTCCCTGACTTCTATTTTCGTCGAGATAAACACGAAAGATTTCAGGTCGATTGTAGCCGATGTGAACCAGTTGCTGGTCAAGCTGGCCCATGTTGGCTCCATTTTTTATCCAGACCTGCGAGGCCCCGGATTGATTGATAAAATGGGGAATCCAGATTTCGGGAGGAGTAATGGGGTCGGGATGGACTGCTTTGTCCTTCAGCTTCGCAGGCTGAAAGCCGTAGTATTTGCCGCGCTCGATTCGATAGATGGGGGTCGCCGGTTTCCAATGTCCCTGTTGATCGCTGGAAGTGAGAATTCCCGACTCAGGATCATAGCCGATGTAAGGCTGACGAAGTCCTGTTGCAATCACTTCGTAGGAGCGGCCGTCCGGAGCGACCTGGACAATCGTTCCGTTGGCGATACCCCGGGTCGATCCAACCTGGCCGCCCTTTGCGAGAAAGAATCCACCTTTTCCATCGGCGACCATGTCCATGGCGAACTCGCGAGTCTCGGCAGTTTGCGGAACGATGTTGGAGAAGTTTTCATACCAGTCGGCCTCGCCGTTTCCATCGCTGTCGATGAGGCATACGATGCCGTTTCGGTCTGAAACATAGATTTTCTCGTCGACGACGCAGACGGTTTTAGGCTCATGGAGACCAGAGGCAAAGCGTGTCCAGGTCGCTGTCTGACTTCCTTCTTTGATTCCTTCGGCGATCCAGACATCGCCGTCGAATGTGCAGAAAGCGGCTCGTCCATCGGGGAAAAAGTCGAAGCCGCCAAGGCGAATGTTGCGTCTCCAAGGATTCGGATCTGGCAAAGGCAGATCGTCGAAAGTGAAGGCCGCGTCGTTGTCTCCGTTGATGGGGATGCCGGTGGTAACGGACTCCTTCCAGAGTTTTTTTGGAGCCTTCGGTTCGGGTGATGTTTTTTCGACTGAGAGTTCGCAGTCGGGGATAGAGCGATGAAAAATTTCCTTCTCAAATGTAACTGTTCGACACATTTTTCCCTCCTTCATCTCCAGCCGTTCGCTAACAGGCTGTCCACCGACTTCAAATTCGAGTTGGACGCCGCTGGCGAGGAGTCGGATTCCGGAGAAACGACCGATCGCGGCGGGCAGTGGGCCGAGTCCGATTTCGCCTTCTTCCGCTCCATTTTGCGTGCGAGGATCGGCATCCAGGTCGCTCTTTTTGGCAGCCCAACCTGGAAG
>JAKMGR010000019.1 GCA_022424805.1 Verrucomicrobiales bacterium | reverse complement strand
CTACATGAATGGGCAGGACTACCCGCTCGTGCGTCTTCCAAAGCGGGTTGTCGATGCTCTCGAGAAAACAGAGCCGGGGGCGTCGGAGAAAAATATCGTGGAGATGACGCGGGAGCAGCGTGAAATCATTTTCCAGGATGCGAAAAACCATTCGCTGGGCGTGCTCTATCATTTGCAGAATTTCACCCACGAGCGTGCGCCGGATAAGGCGAACAGCTTTCGCAATTTCCGGCTCAGCAAGGAGTTCGGAACGGAGGATGATCTTCCACCCAAGCCCTACATTCGTGAATCGCTGCGGCTCAAGGCGCTCTACATGATGCGGGAGCAGGACGGGCGTAATCGCGACGGACAGGAGAAGTCGGCAGCAAAAGAGCGCTTTTCCGAAGTGATGTATCCCGATGGACTATTTGCCTGGCAATTTCACTACGATTTTCACCGAACTGGTCGCACCTACCTCGAAAGCGAGGGCAACGAAGGACCTTGGATCGATTACGAGAAACCAGGGCGACACACGCGTTTTCTGAGTGATCGCTGCGTTTTTCCGGCGCGCAGTTTCATCCCGGTAGAAATGGATGGCCTTCTCGGTGCACAGAAGAATCTCGGCTACAGCAGCATGGTGAGTGCGGCGATTCGATTGCACGATCAGTGTGTGCATGTGGGGCAGGCGAGCGCTTCGCTCGCGGCTGTGAGCCTGAAGAACAAAGTCGATCCTCGCGAGATTCCGTATCGAAGGGATTTGCTCGAGGAAACGCGCCACCTTCTCTGCGGAGGACATTTGGGAAGGGCCATTCTGATCTGGCCATGGCGTGATATCTCGCCGAGGGACGAGGGCTTTGTCTCTATCAACCGTCTCTCGGCGCTGGGTTGTCTTCCCATTGATGACGAGAAAGTCGATTTTCATCCGAAGGAAGTCGCGACGGTCGATTGGCAGCGCCACGTTCGCGGGCTGACCGATGAAGTATTTTCCGGCGCAGCCGAGTTACCACTTCCCAGCGAGCAGGAGATCACCCGTGGTGCTTTTTGTGATCGATGGTGGAAGTCGATTCAGGTAGCTGATTTGAAGTGGAAGCCATTTCCGGAGCAGTCGGACGACTCCGATGGCGACGGTATTCTGGATCTGGATGACGCTCTCGTTTTCACGCCAAACGAACCCATCATGTGGGGTGTGCGAGCTCCGGTTCTGACTCCAGAAACGGACGGGCTCTGGGAAGGAAAAGCGAAATTGACCGAGCGAAAATTCAACTTTTCGGGAAGTTCTTTCGCCGGGTTTGAGTGGGATAGTGGAGCAAAATGGGACGACGGAAAAGGGTATGGCTGGACGCGAGACATCAGCACTAACCACCGAACTCGCTCGGTGTATCCCGAAGGCTACCGTGACGGTTTTCTTTTCACAAGAGATGAGGACACCTGGCAGGTCGCCGTTCAGCCCGGAATCGAATACGAGGTCACGATCTGCGTGGGCGATTCCGGTCACGAGCAGAAAGGGCAGAATGTTCGCGTGGAAGGCAATTGGGTTTTACAGGACACAGACACAGCCTCGGGAGTATTCCTCGAGAAAACGATCACGGTGAAGCCAGAGAGTGATCGGCTCAGCGTCACGATCGGGAAGAAAGGCTTAGACAAAAACACCTGCCTTTGCTGGCTGGTTTTGCGGAGGTTGTAAATTTGAAGTGTGCGCATCCCGTGATCAATGAAGGCTTGAAGAAAGGCTCGCAATGGCTCCACACTGATTCGCGATAGAAACCGCGACATCGAATTTCTCCAGCCATGATTGGTGGATCGTTGGTATTTACATCGCGGTAACGGTGGCGGTCGGACTCTATGCGAACCGCTACATTCGCAACATGTCCGACTATGTTGTCGCGGGGCGGTCCCTGAAGTCGAAAAAGGTGAACGACATCTTTGTCACGAAGTGGCTTGCCGAATCGTGAAGAAAGTAGCTTTCCACTTCGCCAGTATGACATCCTATTCACTGGCGCGAGATGCGTTTCGAAGCTAGTCTGTTCATCTTTTTCATGAATACTGTAGGAGACGTTCAGACGCAGTTTGCGACCATTGCTACGCCGGTGAATCCCTTTGTATTTCGCAGCGGCGAGTTATTGGATCACGTGGAAATCGCTTTCGAAACCTACGGGGAATTGAATGCCGATCATTCCAACGCGATTCTGCTTTTTCACGCCTTTTCCGGAAGCCAGCATGCAGCAGGTCACAATCCTTCGGTGCCACAAACGCCATTCTGGACGCCGGAGTGTGAGGAAGGCTGGTGGGATCTTTTCATCGGACCGGGCAAGGCGCTCGACACGGGGAAATACTTCATCATCTGCGCGAACTACGTCGGCGGGTGCTATGGATCGACGGGGCCGTATTCGACGGATCCCAAAACGGGCGAGCGGTATGGTTCCAAATTTCCCCGCATCACGGTGCGCGATCTGGTCGAAAGTCAGATCCTGCTGTTGGATCATCTCGGAATTGATCAACTGCTTGCGGTCGTGGGGCCGTCGACGGGTGGCCTGAGTTGTGTCAGTCTGGCGACGAATTATCCGGAACGAACCCGTGCGGTGATTCCCATCGCGACGGGAACGCGGACGACGGTTCTGAACCGAATTATTCTCCTCGAGCAGATCCTGGCGATTGAGAACGATCCTATGTTCCAGGCCGGGGAATACTACGAGTCCGGTGCGCCCGAAACAGGGCTTGGGCTTGCCCGGATGATCAGTCACAAAACCTTTGTCCACCTGAATGCAATCGAGCGCAGGGCGAACAAGGATGTCTTGCAGCCTCCGGGTCGGTTTTCCTGGTATCAGGCGCATGACCACGTCGAGAGCTACATGCTCCACCAGGGGAAGAAATTTACGGACCGATTCGATGCGAATACCTATCTGCGCATCTGCGAATTGTGGAGCCGACATGATCCTGTGATTGAGGGAGGGGCTGCAGATCCAACTGACCTGTTTTCGCGCTCGCGCGAGGCGGGGCATCAGTATCTCGTTTTCAGCATCGACGAGGACTATTGCTTTTACCCGGAGGAGCAGGCGGCCCTGGTTGAGCAACTCAAGGATGCGGAGGTAAAGCATCTGTTTCTCACAGTGCACTCCGAGAAAGGGCACGATTCCTTTCTTCTCGAACCGGAACTCTATTCTCCGCACATTCAGGCGATATTGGAGAACGCGAGCCTGTGACCTTTTTCCGGGTGCTTTTTTTGCCGCGAGGAAAATCTCACCCCACCGCGAGTCGGCGTTTGATTCTGGAAAAACTGTGCTCTACGATCCGCCATGGTTAGACACAGTGTTTTCTTCTGGCTCGACAAATCTCTGAGTGACGAGCAAAAGGCATCTTTCGAGTATGGGCTTAGAGCTCTCTTTGAGATTGATTGCGTTTTGAATGGATCCTTCGGAAAGGCGGCGGATACACCAGAGCGACCGGTTACGCAAAATACCTTCGACTACGCGCTGGTGCTCGAATTCGATTCTGTGGAACAGCACAACGAATATCAGGTGCACGCTGATCACGGTGTATTCGTGGATAGTTTCAAGCAGTGGTTCGACGAAGTTCGCGTCTACGACACCCAATTCTGAGCCCAATTCTTTTTTTGCCTAAGGCGCGATTTGCCTTCGACATTTTGCAACTGTCCCGCACATTATTTTATACGGAATATGTACCTCGAAATTTTCAATTCTTCCAACGAGAAACTCGACTACGAGTTTCACGGAGATCCCTCAGATACCTCCCTGCTCGTGATCATCGGACACGGAGTGACTGGTAACAAGGATCGTCCCTGGGCGGTCGGGCTGGCGAAGGCTCTTGAGGAAGCTGGCATCAGTTCTTTGCGATTCTCTTTTTCCGGAAACGGTGAGTCGGAGGGCAAATTCGAGGACTGCACGATTTCGAAAGAAGTGAAGGACCTCAAGGCGATCATCAACGTAGCGGAGGACGAAGGATTCCACCGGATTTGCTACGCAGGTCACAGCATGGGCGGGGCCGTCGGCGTTCTCTCTGCAGTGAAAGACGAGCGCATCAGTCTGTTGATTTCCCTTTCTGGAATGGTCTACACGAAGAAATTTGCAGAAACGGAGTTCGGCGATCAAAAGCCGGGCAAAGGCTGCATGTGGGAAACCGAGGAATGCCCGCTCTCGCAAGC